>NZ_JBAHWD010000012.1:0-227142 GCF_037044575.1 Nonomuraea sp. LPB2021202275-12-8
CCCGGGGGGGGGCCGGCGGCGCGGGGCGGGGGGGGGGGCCCGCCCCGGGCCGGGGGGGCCCGCCGGGGGGGGGGCGGGCCCCGCCGCGTGGCGCCGGGGGGGGGGGGGGCCCCGCCGCCGCCCGCCGCTCAGGACAGGTGGGAGCGGATCTGCCTGATGTGCTCGGGAGTGGTGCGGCAGCAGCCGCCGATCAGCGAGGCGCCCGCGGCCTGCCACTCCTTGGCCGCCTGGCCGTACTCCACGGGGTCGGCGAGGCCCAGCCACCGCCGCTGGTCGGCGTCCCAGGTCTCGCCCGAGTTGGGGTAGACGACGACGGGCAGCATCCCGGTGAGCGAGGCGATGAGGCCGGGGATGTGGCGCGGCGCGGTGCAGTTGGCGCCGACGGCCACCACCTGCGGGTTGCCGGTGAACAGCGCCGCCGCCTCGGTGATCGGGGTGCCGTCGTTGATGCTGGTGGCGTCGCGGCAGGAGAAGCTCACCCACGCCTTGACCGACGGCGTCTCGGTCAGCAGCCTGGCCAGCGCCCGGGCCTCAGGGTAGGAGGGGATGGTCTCGCAGGCCAGCAGATCGGCCTCCGACGAGGCGAGGATCTCCCAGCGCGGCCGGTGCCAGGCCAGCAGGCCCTCCTCGTCGAGGTCGTAGTCGCTGGTGTACTCGGCGCCATTGGCGAGAAAGGCGCCGTAGGGGCCGATCGAGGCGGCAACCAGGCCGCCACCGGCCTCGTCGCGGGCCTGTGCGGCCAGCTCCACCGACAGCCTGATCAGCCGCTCCGCCAGCGCCCCGTCCAGCCCTCTGCGGGCGAAGCCGGGAAGGGAGGCCTGATAGCTCGAGGTGATGGCCACGTCCGCGCCCGCGGCGAAATAGGCGGCGTGCGCGCTCAGGATCAGCCCGGGATCCTCCAGCAGCAGCCGCGCAGACCAGAGCTCGTCGCCTAGGTCGGCGCCGAGCGCTTCGAGATGGGTGGACAGGCCGCCGTCCAGGACGAGTGTGGTCACCTGTCCAGAGTATGGTCCCCGCACCGCTGCCCGGCGCCGCGCGTCCCTCTCCCTCACGCCGACGGTCGCACCGGTGGCGGGAGTCACCGCGCGAACGCGCGGAGGACGTCGTCGAGCAGCGCAGGAGTGTCCTCGGGGGAGCCCACGGTGAAATCGGCGTGGCGGGACAGCTCGTCGCCGGTCTCCGGGCCGGCCACCGCCACCCTGATGCCGAGAAAGGCCGGATCGCGCTCCTCCCTGGCCCGCAGCGCCTCGAAGGCCCGCAGGTCGCCGAGGTCGTCGCCGAAATACCACGCCAGGGCCAGCGCGCCGATCTCCCGGGCCACCACCGTGCCCTGGTCGTCGCCGCCGGGCGGCCCGAGCTCCACCACCGTGCGGCCGAGCCGCTCGGCCAGGCCCAGCTCCGCCGCTCTGGCCGACGACCACCTCTCCACCGCGCCACGCAGCTCCGGCGCGCCCCTGTAGTGCAGCGCCACCATCAGCGCCGTGTCCTGCACCAGCACCTCGCCCGGCAGTTCCAGCGCGGCCCGCTCGGCCAGGCGGCGCATGACCGGGCGCCACGGCTCGACGGCGCTGTGCGTGCGGATGCCGCCCCCGGCCTCCGTCTGCATCCCGTACAGGCCGAACAGCCGCACGCCGGGGGCGGCCGAGAGGCGCTCGCGCAGGAACGCCACCGGGCGGGCGGAGACGACGGCGACCCCGCGCACCAGCTCCGACAGGGCGCCCAGCCGTGCCACCGAACCGGCGACCGGGAGGGCCGTTTCCGGGTCGCTCGTCACGGGCGCGATGGTGCCGTCGAAATCGAAGAAGAAACCCGTGTCGCGGGCGGCGGAAACGGTGGCGGAGACCGCCTCGTCAAAGCGGAGCCGGGCGCGTGCGGTCGCCATGACGGCGACGATAGAACAGCCCGGCGACCTCCGATAGACACCCGTCCGTACGGCCCGCCTGTCCGCGCGGTCAAGCAGCGGACCCCCGAAGACCGGCGGCGCCGAATGGCCGGCGCCGCCGGAGGAGGGTCAGGCGCGCTTCCAGAAGGGGCGGCGCGGCTCGTCCCGCCCCGTCGCCGGCGAGCCGCCGGTCAGGGACGTCAGGACCTCGACGGCGTGCCGTCGCAGCGCCTCCGGGTCGGTGCCCGGCTGCTCGGCCGCCTCCAGCTCGCGGGCCAGGGCAACGAGCTCGGCGTGCCCGCCGAGGAACGCCGACAGCGCCGACAGCCGGGAACCGAGGTCCGCCAGGTAGAGCACGTCCGGCGTGCGCAGGGCCCGCAGACGGTCGAGCTCGGCCACGAGCTGTGCCCTGATCGTGTCCAGGGAACGCGTCGCCTGGCGGGCCGGCGCGGGCCGGGCGAACATCGGGCCGCGCGGGCCCCCTGAACCGCCTGCCAGGCCGGTCGGTTGCCCTTCGGCGCTGAGGGCGGCCGAGAAGCCGGGCGCGGGCGGGGTCATGGGGCTCATCCCGCGGGGAGCCGGCGCCGCCATCGCGGTGAGGCCGAAGGACATCGGCGCGTTCGCGGGCTGCTCCCAGCCGCTCGGCGGCTCCACCGGCTGGATGACGCGGTGCTCCGGGCCGCCTTCCGCGACCTGCCGGCTGTCGACGGCCACGTAGGCGGTGAACCGGCACAGCACGCCGTACTCCAGTGAGGTCCGCACGATCTGCGACTCCAGCTCGTGCTCGCCCATGGCGTAGCGGTCCTCCAGCTCGCGCAGGTGGGCCCGCGCCCACACGGCCCGGATCGCCGGGTTGTCCACGACCGTGCCGGAGACCTGCCGCTCCCACGGCGCTCCCGCCGCCAGCCCGCGGACGGTCACCGACGAGCCGCCCCGGTAGCGGCCGTGCACCCGCAGCGGCACGCCGGGGAAGATCGAGCCCAGGTGGGTGACCGTGCCGGGCTCCACGTCGAGGTCCTTCAGCGACAGGTCGGTGACCAGCGGCGCGCCGATCCGCCGGTGGATCTGCTCCATGGCGGCGTCCAGCCGGTCCTCCGACTCGACCAGCTCGCAGCGGCCCGCGCCGATCCCGGCCAACCGGCCCAGGAAGGCCGCGTTCACCGCCCGGTCGATGCCGACCGCGTGCACCCGCATGGCCGACAGCGCCCCGCCGGCCTGCTCCAGGATCTGGTCCTCGTTGCCCACCTGGCCGTCGGTGACCAGCACCACGACCCGCTCCCTGCCCTCGTGGCCGTCCAGCAGGGCGATCGCCCGGCGCAGGGGCTCCAGCAGCTCGGTGCCGCCCCGGGAGTCCACCCGCGCCAGATGCTCGACCGCGCGGTAGCGGTTGCGGTCGGACCCCTCGGCGAGCCCCTCGAAGGCGGACTCGACCACCGAGTCGAAGGTCAGCACCGCGAAGCGGTCCTGCGGGGTGAGCGTGTCGACGATGCGCGCCGCCGCCCGGCGGGCGGCGACCATCTTCCAGCCGCCCATGCTGCCCGACCGGTCCAGCAGCAGCACCAGATCGCGCGGTCGGCGGGCTGACTCCAGCGCCGGCGGCACGACGGTCAGCGCGAACGTTCCCGCGCCGTCGAGCTGCAACGACGTGGACGCGTCGAACGCCAGCCGCAGGATGAAGTCGCGGTCCAGCCGCTCGCCAGGGCGCAGCCGTACGGTGCCGGCCTCCTCCTCGACCACGTGCAGGCTGGAGGCCAGCTCGCGCAGCTCCAGGCCGCCGGCGTCGACCACGGCGGTGAGGGAGAGCCGCACCGGGTCCGGGAAGCCGGGCAGCAGCACCGGGGGAGTGATCCTGGAGGCGTCGGGCACCGCGTCGGTGTCCGGCGCGGTGCCGTCGCCGGCGGGCGGGCCGTCGATCGGGCTGCCGGGGATGTAGCGCGGCGCCACCACCAGCGGGAAGCGGAACGTGGCCGCGCCGTCCTCGTACGGCAGCGGCTGGCTCATCGTCAGCCTGACCGTGACCCGCTCGCCGGGCAGGATGTTGCCCACCCGGATGGTGAACACGTCGGGCCGGTCCTCCTCGGCGATCGCCGCCCGCCTGCCCTCGCGCAGAGCCCGGTCGTAGTCGGCCCTGGCCTGGCCGCGCTCCTTGAGCACGCCCTCGATCACCCGGTCGTCCGCCTCCATGGTGAACGCCGTGACCGCCGCCCTGTCAGGCAGCGGGAAGACGTAGGTGGCCTCCAGCGTGACGTCGAACGGGTTGCGGAACCCCTGCGCCACCTCGACCCCGGCGTCGAGCCCCGAGATGCGGGCGGCGACGTCGACGCTCTCCAGCGGCAGGTTGCCGCGCTCGGTCCGCAGCGCGCCGAACCCGGCGTCGGGGACAGGCACGCATCGGGCGGGCTCGAGCGACGTGATGTTCATATCAGTTTCCTCTCTTCGAGCACCGCGAGCAGCGGCCCCGCCGCCGCGAGCACGGCCTGGATGTCGTCCTTCGCCGGGGTGCGGCCGGGCCCGTCGAGCAGCAGCGTGACGCCGCGGCCCAGCCGGACTCCGCGCACCGGCGTCCCCGCGCCGTCGTCGTTCCCGCGCCTGCCCGCATCACCCGTCGCGCCGGCCACGGCGTGCTCGGGACCCCGGGCCCAGAACCTGGCTGGGACCCCGTCCGGGGCAGCGTCCGGAGCAGCGACTGGGGCAGCGGGCGGGGCGCCGTCGGGAGTGCTGCGCGGGGTCGCCGGCTGAGGAGCCTGCGATCCGGCGGCCTCCTCCAGCATCGCGTCCGTCGCTCCGGTGAGGGCCGCCTGGATGTCGGCGATGGACATCCCGGCGGCCTGCAGCCGTTTGACGGCGACGAGCTGGAGCAGGTGCCGCCTGCCGTAGCGGGCGATCCTGCCGCGTCTGGTCAGCGGCGGGTCGACGAGCCCGATCGTGGTGTACCACCTGATCAGGCGCTCGCCCGGCACCTCGCGGACCCGGCCGTTGAGCGGCTGCCCGCGCGCGCGCAGCGCGTCGGCCGCGCGCTCCGCCAGTTCGCCGATGGTCCAGGTGTCGCTCATACCCTCACAGTGACACTGTCACTATTGCACTGTCAAGCGGACGGCGGGTGTGGGGAATGAAGGCCTGTTCGGCGGGGAGGAGTACGACATGGCTACTATTTCCGGCCCGATTTCGGGTGACGATAAAAACACCACCGTCCAGGCGCTTCAGGGGGCACTCACCGACCTGATCGACCTCTCGCTGGTCGCCAAGCAGTCGCACTGGAACGTGATCGGCTCGCACTTCCGTCCGATCCACCTGCAACTGGACGAGCTCACCGATCTCGCGCGCGAGCACGCCGACACCGTCGCGGAGCGGATCGTGGCGCTGGGCGCCAACCCCGACGGCCGCGCCGCCACCACCGCCAAGTCCACCAAGCTCGCGCAGCTGGAGCTCGGCTGGATCGAGGATGGCAAGGTCGTGGCGACCATGACCGACACCCTCGACGGGATCAGCAAGCGGATGCGCGAGCGCATCGACGCCACCGAGGAGCCCGACCAGGTCTCGCAGGACATCCTCATCGCCGTCACGCAGGACATCGAGAAGCAGCGCTGGATGTTCCAGGCACAGCGCTGAGCGAGGTCCGTCAAGCCCGGAGCCGGCAGGCCCCGGGCTTTCGCGTGTCATCAGGCGTTGCCGGGTGGCGGGGCCGGGCACACCGGTTTCCTCCTCGCGGACCGGGCAGGAAAGGCGGGGCGCCGGTTCGCCGTCCCGTGCGGCGGAGGCGCATGGCGGGGAGTTTCCACAGTGTTCGACCTCGGGAGTCCTTGCCATTCACGTGCGTGCGGTCGACTAGCGTGGCACCTAGAGGGAGGCCCAACGATGTCCCGCAAGACTCTCCTCCGCGCGGGCCCGCTCTGGCAGGGCGGTGTGAGCCCGTACGGCCTGATCGAGGATCCCGGCGCCGGCGGCCTGGCCCTGCCCGCCGGTTTCGGCGGCAGGGTGGTGGCCCGTTCGGGGCGCAAGGTGGCCGGGCTGACGTGGCACGCCGCGCCCGACGGCGGTGCCTGCTTCCCTGACGGCACCGGCTGGATCTACGTGTCCAACTCCGCGTTGCCGCTGGTCGGCGGAGCCTCGGCGCTGCGGTTCCGCGCCGACGGCTCGATCGGCGACGCCTACCGCATCCTGTCCGGCACCGAGCTCAACCGCGCCGGCGGCGCGACGCCGTGGCACACGTGGCTGTCGTGCGAGCTCGGCCATCGCGGGCGCGTCTTCGAGTGCGACCCCTACGGCACCCGCGCGGCGCGTCCCCGCCTGGCCATGGGGCGCTTCAAGCACGAGGCGGCGGCCTGCGATCCGGACCGGCAGGTGGTCTACCTGACCGAGGGGGAGCGCGACGGCTGCTTCTACCGGTTCAGGCCGGGTGACTGGGGTGACCTCACCGAGGGCGCGCTGGAGGTGCTGTGCGCCTCGGGCGGCTGGGAGCCGGTGCCGTCGCCGGCCGCCCTGCTCAAGGGGACCCGGCACCAGGTGCGTGGCGCGCGCCGCTTCGACGGCGGAGACGCCTGCCACTACACGGGCGGCGTCTGCTTCTTCACCACCAGGGGCGACGGAGTTCTGTGGGCGTACGACGCGCGGACCTCGGCGCTGGAGCGGGTCTGCGACGGCGTCCTGGCGATCACCTCCGCGCCGTCCGGTGACCTCTACGTGGCCACGCGGGAGGCCCGCGTCGACGTGATCACGCCGGAGCGGGCGGTCGCGCCGTTCCTCAGGCTCGACCGGCCCTCCGGGGCGGAGCTGACCGGGCTGGCGTTCGCGCCCGGCGGCGGGCGGCTCTACTTCTCCGCCAGGCGTGGCCGCACCGGTGGGGAAACCTTCGAGGTGGCGGGGCCCTTCCGCGGCGCCTGGGCCAGATAGGCGCCGAGCGCGAGCTTGAGCTCGTCCACCAGCTCCCGGGCTCGCTCGGGGGTGGCGGCGGAGACCAGCGGCATGACGGCCTTGACCATCGCCACGGCCATGGTGCCCATCAGCAGGGCGTGCTCCTCGGTCAGGTCGGGGGAGCGGCGGCGGAGCAGCGCGGCGACCTGCCGGGCGATGGCGTCGTGCAGTAGTTGCGAGGCCGAGGCCAGCTTGTCGCCGGTGGCGCTGCCGTACAGGAGCGACCAGTAGGCGGGCGAGCGCCCCTTGAAGGCCACGCTCTCGTCCACGACCCGGCCGACCAGCGTCTCCAGCGGCACCTGGGGAGTGACGGCGGTGAGCAGCGTCTCCCAGAACTCCTGCCGTTCGATCGTGTAGCGGGCCACCAGGGCGTCGAGGATCTCCTCCTTGTTGCGGAAGAACTGGTACAGCGAGCCCGGTGACAGGCCCGCCCTGGCGGCGACCTGGTTCGTGGTCATGTCCGGATAGCCGGCCTCGGCGATGACGAGCTCCGCGGCGTCGAGGATCTCCGCCATGCGCTTGAGCCCGCGCGCCTGCCGGCGCACCGTGCGCTCAGTCATGGAGGGCCACGTTGACAAATGCGAGCATTTACTTGTATTCCTTGCTCCGAAGGATAAAACACGAGTAGTTTACCGAATTTTGCTCGCGGGATGGAGCGTGGACGTGGTGCTGATCACAGAGAGGCCGGCGGTGCGTGAGGAGGCCGGGCCTCCGCTGCGCAGGCTGGGGTTCTTCCTGGTGAGGCGGCGGCGAGCGGTGCTCGGCCTGGCCGTGGCTCTGGCGGTCGTGGCGGGAGTGCTCGCGGCGGGGGCGGTGCCGCAGATGTCGCTGGCCAGGTTCGAGGCGCCGGGATCGGAGTCCGACCGGGCGCAGGCCGAGCTGGTCGAGCGGTTCGGCACCGGCAGCCCCGACATGATCTTCCTGGTGACCGCGAAGAAGGGGACCGTCGACGATCCCGAGGTCGCCGCAGCCGGGCAGGAGCTGGCCGAGCGGGTCGCGCGACACGAGGGCGTGGCGGAGGTCGAGTCCTACTGGAGCCGGGGCCGGCCCGCCACGCTGCGCAGCGGCGACGGCGAGCACGCGGTGATCCTCGTGCGCATCCCGGGCGACGCCGACCACGTGCGCGCGACGGTGCTGCCCGCGCTGGTGCCCGAGATCACCCGGGGCGGCGAGCTGCTCCAGGTGCGCGCCGGAGGCGGGGAGGAGGTGTTCAGGGCCACCGTGCCGCTGGCCAGGCAGGATTTCGTCCGGGCTGAGCTGGTGATCTTCCCGCTGGCATTCGCGCTGCTCTGGCTCTATCTGCGGCGCGCCATGGCCGCGCTGGTGCCGATCCTGGCCGGCGTGTTCGCCATGGTCATCGCCCTGGCGCTGCTGCGCGTCCCGCTGCTGTTCGTGGACATCTCCACCTTCGCCCTGAACCTGACCCTCGCCATGGGCCTGGGGCTCGGCATCGACTACTGCCTGTTCGTGATCTCGCGCTTCCGCGAGGAGGTGCGCGCCGGGCGGGACCGGGCCGCGGCCGTCGCCGGAGCCGTGGAGCACGCCGGTCGGACCGTGCTCTTCAGCGGGGCCACCGTCGCGGCGTCGCTGGCGGTGCTGTTCGCGCTGCCCTTCGACTTCCTGCGGTCCTTCGCCTACGCGGGCATCGCGGTGGTCGCCGGAGGCGTGGTCGCCGCCGTCATCGTGCTGCCCGCCGTGCTCGCCGCCATCGGCGGCGCGCTGCTGCCGCGCCGGGAAAGGAGCGTGCGAGGAGCCGGATTCTGGCGCTGGCTGGCCGTCCGGGTGATGCGGCGGCCGCTGCTGTCCGGCGCGCTCGCCTCGGCGCTGCTGCTCGTGCTGGCCTCGCCGTTCCTGGGCCTGCGCCTGGGCGCCGCGGACGACCGGATCCTGCCCCTGGACGCCCCGCCCCGGCAGACGCAGGAGATCATCAGGCAGGGCTTCCCCGCCGAGGAGACCGACGCCGTGCAGATCGTCTCCAGAGGCGCCGCCGAGCAGGACGTGACGGGCTACGCGAGCGCGCTGTCACGGGTGCCGGGGGTCGCCCAGGTGGACTCGGCGGCGGGGGCCTTCGCCGGCGGGCAGCGGGTGGGCGGCGGCGACGCGTCCAGGTTCGCCGGGAGCGAGGGCACCTGGCTGTCGGTGGTGCCCTCGGCCGAGGCGCTTGCCGATGACCCCGTCCGGTTCGTCGACGCGGTGCGCGCCGTCCAGCCGCCCTTCGAGGTGCTGCTCGGCGGCTACCCGGCCGAGCTGGCCGACTACCGCGCCTCGGTGGCCGACCGGCTGCCGCTGCTGCTCGCACTGATGCTCGGCGTGACGTTCCTGGTGCTGCTGCTCATGACGCGCAGCGTGATCCTGCCGATCAAGGCGACCATCCTGAACCTCCTCAGCCTGGGCGTCATGTTCGGCGCGATCGTCTGGGTCTTCCAGGAAGGCAACCTGTCCGGGCTGCTCGGCTTCACTCCCACCGGCACGCTCGACCCCAGCATCCCGATCCTCATGCTCTGCGTCGCCTACGGGCTGTCGATGGACTACGAGGTGTTCCTGCTGTCGCGGATCAAGGAGGAGTACGACCGGACCGGCGACACCGAGGAGGCGGTGGCGTCGGGGCTGCAGAACGGCGCCCCGCTGATCACCGCCGCGGGCGGCGTCCTGGCGCTCACCTTCGCCGCCTACGCCACCGCCTCGGTGTCGTTCGTGCAGATGCTCGGCCTCGGCATGGCGGTCGCGGTGCTGGTGGACGCGACCGTGATCAGGGCGGTGCTGGTGCCGAGCCTGATGCGCCTGGCCGGGCCGCTCAACTGGTGGCCTAGAGGTCGCGCGACCACATCTGCTCGCTGACCTCGATCCCGTTCTCCATCCCCTGCTCCTCCGAGTCCAGCCCGAACCCGGCCGCCTGGTAGATGCGCCTCGCGCTCACCAGGCTGCCGCGGGTCCACAGCACGATCCGCCTGTAGCCCTGCGCCCTGGCGTGTCGAAGGCACTCCTCGACCAGCCGCCGCCCCAGGCCGAGCCCGCGGGCGGACGGTTCTACCAGCAGCAGCCGCAGCCGCGCGGTCGTGTCGTCCTCGCGCACGCAGAACACGCAGCCCGCGCGCTCCCCGCCGGCCTCGGCGATCCAGCACATGTCGCGGGCCTGGTCGAAGTCGGCGACGATCCGCGCGACGGTTCGCTCGAAGTCCATGCCCCAGCCGTACTCCTGGGCATAGAGCGCGCCGTGCCGCTGGACGACCCAGCTCAGGTCGCCGGTGCGGGGCGGCCTGATGAGGGACGGCGGTCGCTCGGCGGGGGTGTCGAGCAGGCCCCTGATCGTCCTCATGCTGGTGACCAGCCGCTCCTGGCCCTGCTCCGGCAGACCGGCCAGCAGGCGCTCGATCTCCTTGGCGGAGCTCGCGTCGAGGGCGGCGAAAGCCTCGGTGCCCGCCGGGCTGAGCCGTACGACGTGCTTGCGGGCGTCGGTGGCCGAGCGCTCCCTGGCGATCAGCCCGTCACCGTCGAACCGGGCCAGGATCCTGCTCAGGTAGCCGGCGTCGAGGTCGAGCAGCCCGCGCAGCTCGCCCGTCTCCATCCGGCCCGCCTGCGCGATCTCGTACAGCACCCTGCCCTCGGTGAGCGAGTAGGGCGAGTCGTGCACGCCGGCCTGCAGGACTCCGATCACCTTGGTGTAGAAGCGGTTGAAGGCCCTGACTTCGGCGACTCTTGCTTCGGTCAACGAACTCATTGCCTCAGTCAACCATGAGAGAATGATCCCTGTGAAGAGGCAGCTCTGCATAGGCGGCTACGGCCCAGGCATCGTGACGATCGGCGAGGGGCTGACGAGGCTCGCCTCGCCGTCGTTCCTGGCCGGACACCCCACGCTGAACATCCTCTACGCGGTGGGCGAGCTCTCCCAGGGCTGGATTACCGCACTCGGCACCGAGGGCGGGCTCTCGCCGTGGGACGAGCGCTCCACCGCGGGCGACAGTCCCTGCCACGTCGCGGTGCACCCGTCGGGCACGCTGCTCGCGGTCGCCAACTACGGCGACGGCACCGCCAGCATGCACCGGCTCGACTCGCGCGGGGTGTTCGCCGGCGAGCCGATCGTGCTCCGGCACCAGGGCTCCGGGCCGGTCGCCGACCGCCAGGAGGGCCCGCACGCCCACCAGTGCGTCTTCCACGACGACCTGCTGCACGTCTCCGACCTGGGCACCGACGAGATCCGCCGCTACACGCTCGACGGAGCCGCGCTGGAGTCCATCGAGCTGCCTCCCGGCACCGGGCCGCGCCACTTCGCCTTCTCCGGCTCCCGCCTCTACGTGTCGGGCGAGCTCGACGGCACCGTCACGCTTGTCGACGGCGCCCGCGTCACCCGGGTGCCGGCCTCGCGGAACGAGGCCGGCAACTCCCCTTCCCACCTGGAGCTCGCGGGCGACCTGGTGTACGTGGCCAACCGCGGCCCCGACACGATCTCCGTGCTGCGGGCCGAGGACCTGAGCCCGGTGGCGGAGGTGCCGTCGGGCGGGGCGTGGCCCAGGCACTTCGCCATCGACGGGGACCGCATGTACGTGGCCAACCAGCACTCGGACGGAGTCGCGGTGTTCGCGCTGGAGGACGGCGTCCCCGAGCCGACCGGAGAGGTGTTCGAGGTGGAGCGGCCCGCCTGCGTGCTCCCCTGGTGAGGCCTACTCGCGCTGGTCCGTCAGGCGCATGACGTGCTCCTCGGCGAGGTCCTTGGTGACGCCGAGCCCCGTCAGCGCCGCCACGGCGGGGCCGTCCTCCAGTGACAGGATGGCGAGCAGCAGGTGCTCGGTGCCCACGTGGTCGTGGCCGAGCCGTAGCGCCTCGCGCATCGTCAGCTCCAGCGCCTTCTTGCCCTCGGCGGCGAACGGCGGCGTCTCGGGGACCGAGGCGCTCGCCGGGCCGAGCGCGCGCTCGACGGCCTGCCTGACAGCGTCGAGCGACGCGCCGGCCGCCTGGACGGTCCTGGCGGCCACCCCTTCGGGCTCGTGCAGCAGGCCGAGCAGCAGGTGGCCGGCGCTGATCTGGTCGTGCCGGAGCCTGCGCGCCTCCTCCTGTGACTTGACGACCGCCACGCGCGCCCAGTCTGTGAACCGGGCGTAGCTGCGCAGGTCGTCGGAGGGCGAGCCGGAGCCGCCGTCCTTGGGGACGAACCGCTTCTGGGCGGCCTGCTTGGTGACGCCCATGCTGCGCCCGATGGCGGTCCAGGAGGCACCGGCGTGTCTGGCGCGGTCGACGAAGTGGCCGATCAGGTGGTCGGCCACCTCACTCAGGTGCTCGCCGAGCGTGACGGCGTCCGACAGCTCACCCAGCGGGTCGCTGTCAGGATGGCGGCTCTTGATCGCGTGGATCAGGTCGTCGAGGCGGACGGTGTGTTCCATGCGTCAACCATAGGTTGACGCATGGCGTGCGTCAACCCGAAGTTGACGCGATGGGATTTCGCTAGGCTGCGACGATGGAACGCGTAACCGACGGCCCCGAGACTTTCACACCAGTGCGTCCTGCCTGGGTTTCGCCCGCAACCCGGCCTGCAGATCCGTCGGCCCGGGTGAACGACTACGACAGCTTCGCCGAGGCGTACTCGGCCGAAACCGAGAACAGCATCATCAACGCGTATATCGCGCGGCCCGGGATCATCGCCCTGGCCGGAGACGTGGCCGGCCGCCGGATCCTGGACGCAGGCTGTGGCTCGGGCCCTCTGTTCGCTGCACTGCGGGACCGCGGTGCCGTCGTCACCGGCCTCGACTCCAGCGCCGGGATGCTGGCGGTGGCGAGGCGGCGGCTCGGTGACGACGCGGACCTGCACGTGGCCGACGTGAGCCAGCGCCTGCCGTTCGCCGATAGTGCGTTCGACGACGTGGTCGCGTCGCTGGTGCTGCACTACCTGGAGGACTGGGGGCCGACGCTGGCCGAGATGCGGCGCGTGCTCAGGCCTGGCGGCCGGCTGATCGCGTCGGTGAACCACCCGTTGGTGGACTACCTGGTCCAGGATCCCCGGCCCAACTACTTCGCGACCACCAGCGATACCGACGAGTGGACGTTCAACGGGCAGTCCTTCCCGATGATCTTCTGGCGCAGGCCGTTGCACGCGATGACCGACGCCTTCACCGCCGCCGGGTTCCGCATTGCCGTCATCAGCGAGCCGCAGCTCGACCCGGCCGCCCGTGAGCTGGTCCCCGACGACTTCGATGACCTTTCGACCAAACTCAGCTTCCTGGTCTTCGTCGTCGAGGTGCCGCCGTCGGCTGCCGGATCGGACGGCTAGCCGACCGCCCCGGCGAGCGACCACCTCACTCCAACATGCGCTGGACACCCAGTGACAGTTATCGCTGGGAGTCACACGCCAGCCGCACGGCGGCACGCCACCGCTCGTACGCCTCGTCGTCCCGCGCGCCCGGCTCGAAGCGGCGATCGAGCTGCCAGGTCTTGCGCAGCTCGTCGCGCGAGCCCCACACCCCGGCGCCGAGCCCGGCGAGGAAGGCCGCACCCAGCGCCGTGGTCTCCTGGATCACCGGGCGTTCCACCGCGGTGCCGAGCTGGTCGGCCTGAAACTGCATCAGCAGGTCGTTGGCGCTGGCCCCGCCGTCGGCCTTGAGCACCGGCGCGGTGCCGTCGGTCATCACCCCGACCACGTCCCGCACCTCGAACGCGATCGCCTCCAGCGTGGCCCTCACCAGGTGCGCCCGGGTCGTGCCGCGGGTGATCCCGGTGATCAGGCCGCGGGCCTGAGGGTCCCAGTAGGGGGCGCCGAGCCCGGTCAGCGCGGGCACGAACACCACGCCGCCGCTGTCGGGCACCGTGCGCGCCACCGCCTCGGACTCCGCCGCCGTGCCGATCAGGCCGAGGCCGTCACGCAGCCACTGCACCGCGGCCCCGGTCACGAAGATCGACCCCTCCAGCGCGTAGGTGCGCTCCCCTGTGGGCGCCTGCCAGGCGACCGTGGTCAGCAGCCCCGCCTGCGAGCGGACGATCTCGCCGCCGGTGTTGGTCAGGATGAACGAGCCCGTCCCGTAGGTGCACTTCACCTCGCCGGCGGCGTAGCAGGTCTGCCCGAACAGCGCAGCCTGCTGGTCGCCCGCCACGCCGCTGATCGGCAGGTCGAGCCCGAGGAAGGCGCCGGGGTCCGTCCTGCCGAGCTCGCCGAAGTTGGGCACGATCCGCGGCAGCGCCGCCTCGGGCACGCCGAACAGCTCGCACAGCTCCGGCTCCCACGTGCCCGAGCTCAGGCCGTACAGCAGGGTGCGCGAGGCGTTGGACGGGTCGGTCACGTGCTGGGCGCCCGCGGTGAGCCTGGCGATGAGGTAGGAGTCGACGGTGCCGAGCGCGACCTGCCCGGAGGTGACGCCCTGCCAGGCGCGGGGATCGTGCTCGGCGATCCAGGTCAGCTTGGAGGCGGTGAAGTAGGGGTCGAGGCGCAGGCCGGTCAGCTCGGAGACGCGCGGCTCGTGGCCCTGCTCGCGCAGGCGCCCGCAGATGCCGGCCGTGCGGCGGTCCTGCCAGACGATCGCGCGGCGCGGCGCGGCCAGGGTCCGCCGGTCCCACAGCACCGCCGTCTCCCGCTGGTTGGTGATCCCGACGCAGGCCGGCGTCGTGGCGGCCCCCCTCAGGGCGGCGGCGCAGGCGCTCAGCGTGGCCTGCCAGATGTCCTCCGGGTTGTGCTCCACCCAGCCCGGCTCCGGGAAGTGCTGGGCGAACTCCTCATAGCCCCTGGACTCGATCCGGCCGTCCTCGGTCACCACGAGCGCGGTGACCCCCGTCGTCCCCGCGTCGATGGCCAACACGCTCACGAAATCGCCTCCCGGCATGGATTCGCTCAGTACGCTCTGGTTTGGTCTAGACCAGTGCCCGCGGGTACGGGCACAATGCGATTCTGGTCGTGAACCCCATCGGGAGGAACCCGTCATGCGTATCGGAGTGCTCACCGGAGGTGGCGATTGCCCCGGTCTCAATGCTGTGATCAGGGCCGTCGTCCGCAAGGGCGTGAGCGTCTACGGCCACGAGTTCGTCGGTTTCCGTGACGGGTGGCGAGGCCCGCTGGAAGGCGACACGATGCCGCTGGACATCCAGGCCGTGCGCGGCATCCTGCCGAGAGGCGGCACCATCCTCGGCTCGTCCCGCACCAACCCCATCAAGATCGAAGGCGGCGTCGACCGGATCAAGGAGAACCTCGCGAGCACCGGCGTCGACGCGCTGATCGCCATCGGCGGGGAGGACACGCTCGGCGTCGCCAAGCAGCTGTTCGACCGCGGGGTCAAGGTCGTGGGCGTGCCCAAGACGATCGACAACGACCTGTCGGGCACCGACTACACCTTCGGGTTCGACACCGCCGTCAACATCGCCACCGAGGCCATCGACCGGCTGCACACCACCGCCGAGTCCCACCACCGGGCGCTCATCTGCGAGGTCATGGGCAGGCACGCCGGCTGGATCGCGCTGCACGCGGGCATGGCCGGTGGCGCCAACGTCATCCTCATCCCGGAGAAGCCGTTCGACATCGACCGGGTCTGCGAGTACGTCGAGTCGCGCTTCCGCACCCGCTACTCACCGATCCTGGTCGTGGCCGAGGGCGCCCACCCCGTCGAGGGTCAGATGGAGTTGCAGGCCGGCGAGCTCGACGCGTTCGGGCACGTGCGCCTCGGCGGCATCGGCGAGGTGCTGGCCAAGGAGATCGAGAAGCGCACCGGCAAGGAGGCCCGCACCACCGTGCTCGGCCACATCCAGCGCGGCGGCACCCCCACCGCGTTCGACCGGGTGCTGGCCACCAGGTTCGGGCTGCAGGCGATCGACGCGGCACACGAGGGCGAGTACGGCACGATGGTCGCGCTGCGCGGCACCGACATCGTCCGGGTGGGCCTCGACGAGGCCACGGCCGAGCTGAAGACCGTGCCGGTGTCGCGTTACGCCGAGGCCGAGGTGTTCTTCGGCTGACTGTAAGCGGCTTGCAAGCGGGCGGCCGTAGCTTGGGGACCAGCGGGGTTACCGCTCAAAACCCCCTCAGGGTACGGCTTGCGCCGCGGAGAGTCGGCGGCCCACCACGCGTCGCAAGCCGTACTTGGGAGATAGCTCAACCGCGGGGCGTGCCGAAGAAATCCACTTCCGGCGCGCCCTTGGCGTGCAGGCGGTCGAGGAACTCCTGCTCCTTGCGCAGCTCCCGCTCCGACGGCGAGAGCACCACGGCCAGCAGCAGCCCCATGGTGACCACGCTGATGCCGACGATCAGGGGCAGCATGAAGTCGATCGGCCTCGCTCCGGCGATCGGCGCGGTCATCTCGTGCACCTCCACCGACATCGCGTGCATGCCCGTGTAGTGCATGCCCGTCACCGCGACGCCCATGACCAGGGCGGCTCCGCCGATCCGCAGCGCGCCGCGGACCCGGATGGTGAACCAGAGCGCCGTGGTCGCCGCCGCGACGGCGATGGCCATCGAGGCCGCGACGATCAGCGGGTCGTAGGAGAGGTGCGCGGACATGTTCATCGCGGCCATGCCGAGGTAGTGCATGCCCGCCACGCCGAGCCCGGCCAGCGCGCCGCCGGCGAGCAGGAACGGCCGCCGCTCGCCGCCGCGCTGGACCAGGAACAGCCCGGCGCCCACGACCGTGATGGCGATGACCGCCGAGACGACGGTGAGGGGCACGTCGTAACGGATCACGGTGCCGCGCACCGCGAAGCCCATCATGGCGATGAAGTGCATGGTCCAGATGCCGGTGCCGCCGATAGCGACGGCGGCTCCGACCAGCCAGAACCGGCCCTCCTTGGCGCTGACCAGGCGCGCACGCGACGTCAGCAGCAGGCCCAGCATCGAGCCCACGCTGGACATGACGTAGGCGAGTACGGGAGTCAGCAACCCGTAAGCATAATGGTCAATAGCTGACATACCTGCCCCTTGTCTCGATTTAGGGAGTATGCGGGGCAGGTAGTGGAAATGGCAACTTTCTCTATCGGCGGCGACTCCGCATCGGGACCTGCTGCGGGACAGGGGCGGGATAGACGGGCTGCTGCCCGTACACCGGAGCGTGCTGCTGGCCCTGGGCGCGGACGGGGGCGGGGAAGGCGGGCCGACGGCCCTGGGCGGGGGCGGGGTAGGTGAGCTGCTGCTCCTGCGTGGCGCGCCTGCGCAGCTCCAGGCGGGCGACGAGTTCGGCGTCCTCGGTCAGCTCCTCCTCGGACGGCGAAAGGATCACCATGAGCAGCATGGTGAGCGTGATGAGGCTGATCACCGTCATGAGCGGCACCAGGAAGTCGAGCGCGTCGGCCCCGGCCACGGCTCCCGGCTGCGGGTCGATCGACACGAGCATGGCGAACATGCCGGTGTAGTGCATCCCCGCCACGGCCAGGCCCATGACCATGGCGGCCGCGGTGATCCAGATGGGCCGCTTGACGCGGAGCGTGAACCACAGGGCGACGGTCGAGGCGACCACGGCGATGACCACGGACGCGATGACGAGCGTGCGGTCGTAGGAGACGTGCGCGGACATGTTCATGGCGTACATGCCGAGGTAGTGCATGCTGGCCACGCCGAGCCCGGTCAGCAGGCCGCCGCCCAGCAGCGCCAGCACCCGGCCGCGGCCGTAGGAGACCAGGAACAGGCCGGTGCCGACGACCACGATGGCGACGACCACCGAGGCGACGGTCAGCGGCACGTCGTACCTGATCTGGGTGCCCTCGACCTCGAAGCCCATCATGGCGATGAAGTGCATGACCCAGATGCCCGTGCCGCCTATGGAGACGGCCGCGCCGAGCAGCCAGCGGATGCGCGCACCGCCTCGCGAGGCGTGGGCCTGGGCGGTGAGCCGCAGTCCGAGCATCGATCCCATACACGACATCACGTAGGCGAGGACCGGCGTGAGCGGACCGTGGGTGAAATGTTCAACAGCGGACATTCGGGAGAATCCTTGCATTAGGGGTCTCCGGATTGTGCCAGGAGTCCTGTCCCTTTCGCTTGGATACTTCAACTATCTGTCAACCGGCGTGTCGGAAACGTGAGAGGTGCTCGTAGCCGATCGGGGGATCGAGCGGAGGGGGAAGCCGGACTAAACTCGATGGATCGAAGCGTTGGTACCAGCGGCGCATTCCCCGTCTTCCCCGGAGGTTCCACCATGACGATGTCCGCCCTGGGCGAGCCGTGCGTTCTGCTCAAGCTGGGCGAGATCGTCCTGAAGGGCAAGAACCGCGAGGTGTTCGAACGCCGCCTGATCAGCAACATCCGCGACGCGCTCCAGGACCTCAACCTCAAGCTCGACGTGCGCAAGCGGCACGGCGTCATCGCGATCCTCCTGCCCGACGGCGCCACCGCCGATCAGGCGCAGGCGGTGGCCGAGCGCGTCGCCGACGTGCCCGGGCTCGTCTGGATCCACCCCGCCTGGCGGGTCGCCAAGGACCCCGAGGCCGTGCTCAAGGCCGGCCTGGAGCTGGTGAGCGAGCGCGAGGAGGTCAAGCGCAAGGCGTCGTTCGCGGTCCGCTCCCGGCGCCGCGACAAGCGCTTCCCCCTGCGCTCCAACGAGCTCGACCGGCTCGTCGGCGGCGCCATCAACGACGAGTACGGCCTGCCCGTCGATCTGAAGAACCCCGCGCTGACCCTGTTCATCGAGGTCGACAGGGACGAGGTGTTCGTCTTCACCGGAGGCCTGCCGGGCCAGGGCGGCCTGCCGGTCGGCAGCAGCGGCCGGGCGCTGGTGCTCATGTCGGGCGGCATCGACTCGCCGGTGGCCGCCTACCGGATGATGCGGCGCGGCCTGCACGTGGACTTCCTGCACTTCTCCGGCATCCCGTTCACCACCTCCGAGTCCATCTACAAGGCCTACGCCCTCGTCCGCAAGCTCGACCGGTTCCAGGGCAGGTCACGCCTGTGGGTGGTGCCGTTCGGCAAGGCGCAGCAGTCGATCCGCAACTCCGGTCAGGACCGGCTCGCGGTGATCGCCCAGCGGCGGCTCATGCTCAAGACGGCCGAGGAGGTCGCCCACCGCATCCGCGCGAGCGCGCTGATCACCGGTGACGCGCTCGGCCAGGTCTCCTCGCAGACGCTGGCCAACATCACGGCCCAGGACCACGCGGTCGAGCTGCCGATCCTGCGCCCGCTGGTGGGCTGGGACAAGACCGAGATCATGGCCGAGGCCCGGCGCATCGGCACGCTGGAGATCTCCGAGCTGCCCGACGAGGACTGCTGCAGCCTGCTCGCCCCCAAGCGCGCCGAGACCCGTGCCAAGATCGAGGACCTCAAGCAGATCGAGAAGCGGCTGGACGCCGAGGAACTCGCCGTCCAGCTCGCCGACTCGATCCAGGAATACACCCTCTAGCTGTAGGCCAGGGCGGCCGACTTGCCGAGCAGCGCCGGGAAGTCGCGCATCACCTGCGCCAGCTCGCCCAGGTCGGTGTCCACCAGGGCCTGCGGGCCGTCACAGAGCGCTTGCTCCGGGTGCGGGTGCACGTCGATGATGACGCCGTCCGCGCCCACCGCGATGGCCGCCCGGGTCAGCGGCAGCACCAGGTCGCGGCGGCCGCCCGAGTGCGACGGGTCGACGATCACCGGCAGGTGCGACAGCCGCTGCGCCATCGGCACGGCGGACACGTCGAGGGTGTTGCGGGTGGCGGTCTCGAAAGTCCTGATGCCACGCTCGCACAGGACCACGTCGAGGTTGCCCCGCTGGGCGATGTATTCGGCGGCCATCAGCCACTCCTCGATCGTGGCGTTCATGCCGCGCTTGAGCATCACCGGCCTGCCCGCCGCCCCGACCGCCTGCAGCAGCGCGAAGTTCTGCGCGTTGCGCGTGCCCACCTGCAGCATGTCGGCGTAGGAGGCGACCAACTCGACGTCATGCGCGTCGACCACCTCGGTCACGATCGGCAGGCCCGTCTCCTCGCGCACCTCGGCCAGGATCTCCAGCCCCCGCTCGCCCAGCCCCTGGAACGCGTACGGCGAGGTGCGCGGCTTGTAGGCGCCGCCGCGCAGCAACGTCGCTCCCGCGGCCTGCGCCATCCGCGCCGCCAGGAGCGTCTGCTCCGGCGTCTCCACCGCGCACGGCCCCGCGATCAGCGTCACGGTGTCGGGTCCGATCGGCACCCCGCCCACGTGCACCGTGGAGCGTTCGGGATGGTTCTCCCTGCTGACCAGCTTGTACGGGGTCGAGACCCGCATCACCTCGCGCACCCCGGGCATGCCGCGCAAGTTCGCCGCGTCGAGCTGGGCCACGTCGCCCACCAGGCCGACGATCGTCCGCTCGACACCCTTGCTCACGAACGCCTCCACGCCCGCCGTCCGCACGACGCCGACGATCGCGGCGACGTCGTCGCCGGTGGCTTCCGGGCCCATCACGATGACCATGTTCTCTCCCTTGGAAATGCAGAAGGCCCCGGATCCTTTCGGACCCGGGGCCTTCTGTTCGCCTGTCTGCTAGCGCAGCGTCAGGTGGCGAACGGTCCGACCAACAGGTCCGTCGCCATACCAAAACACGAAAGCGGTGCGCATAGTGCGCCCATGCTACCGCACCCAACCCTCTGGCGAACCGGCCGCGGTCCGGTGGCAGGATGGCCCAAGACCGAGACCCGTGAGGAGAGTGATCGTGGCGGATTCGCGCCTTCCCCCAGGCCAGTACATCCCCCGCGGCCTACCCGTGATCCACTACGGCAGGGTCCCCCCGTTCAGGCCCGACACCTGGGACTTCCGCGTGTCCGGAGCCACCGCCTCGGGCCAGGAGCACAGCTTCACCTGGGACGATTTCGCGCGCCTGCCACGCACCAGCGTCACCGCGGACTTCCACTGCGTCACCAAATTCACGATCATGGACCAGGAATGGCGCGGCGTCAGTCCCGCCGCCATCCTGGAGGCCGCCCCGCCCGCCCCGGGCGTGCGGCACGTGATGATCTGGGCCGAATACGGCTACAGCGCCAATCTCAGGCGCTCCGACTTCACCGCCCCCGGCACGCTGCTGGCCACCGAGCTCGGCGACGAGCCGCTCACCGCGGAGCACGGCGCCCCGGTGCGGATCATCGTGCCGCACCTGTACGCCTGGAAGAGCGTCAAGTGGGTGCGGGCCATCGAATATCTGACCGAGGATCGCAGGGGGTTCTGGGAGGAGCGCGGCTACCACAACGTCGCCGACCCCTGGCGCGAGCAGCGCTACTCCTACCAGGAAGAACCCGGCGAAGGTCCGCCCTAGGCCACCGCAGGGTTTCCGCCCGAACACGGGGCGTTGTTGGCTACGGTTGCCCGCATGCTGACCACCGCGTGCGTGGTGCTCCCCTGCCTGACCTTCGTCCTGGGCTACACGCTTGCCCGCGCTCCGTGGCGCCGCCCCCGGCCCGAGGGCCGCTGGCACGACGAGGCGACCTTCACCACGCTGCACCTCGCCGCGATGGCCGCCCCCGCCCTGCGCACGGGGCTCCATCGCGACTCCGCCCGCAAGACCGTCCGTCACCTGCACGCCCTGCTCGGCACCTACGCCGTCGCGATCACCTCGACCGACGCGGCCCTCGCCTGGGACGGCCCCTGCACCGACGAGGTCCTCACCTACGCCCGCACCGCGCTCGCCTCCGGGCGGGCACAGGTGTTCGCCAGCGAGCCGTACGGCGCGGTCGTGGTCCCGCTGACCGTCGACGGCAAGATCATCGGAGCGCTGGCGGCCTTCGACGACGAGCTGAGCGCGGCACTGGTGCGCACGGTCACCGAGGTCGGCCGCTGGGTGTCGGGGCAGCTCGAGCTGGCCGAGCTCGACTCCTCGCGGCGGCGCGCGCTCGATGCCGAGATGAGGGCGCTGCGGGCGCAGATCTCGCCGCACTTCGTCTACAACGCGCTGACCACGATCGCGTCGTTCGTCCGCACCGACCCGAAACGCGCCCGCGAACTGCTCCTCGACTTCGCCGACTTCGCCCGCTACGCGCTGTGCAAGGCGCACGACTTCACCACCCTCGCCGACGAGCTGACCTGCGTCGACCGCTATCTGCTGCTGGAGCGGGCGAGGTTCGGCGACAAGCTGCGCTTCAGCCTGCAGGTCGCCCCCGAGGTGCTGCCGGTGCCGGTGCCGTTTTTGTGCCTGCAGCCCCTGGTCGAGAACGCCATCAAGCACGGCATGCGCAGCCGGGGCGGCACCGGCGAGGTCCGCGTCGTGGCACGCGACGCCGGTCCGGAGGCGCACATCACCGTCGAGGACGACGGCGCCGGCATGGACCCGGAGCGGGCCAGGCGGGTGCTCGACGACGACCCGGCACGCGAGGGCAGCGGCATCGGGCTGGCCAACGTGGATCTGCGCATGCGCCAGATCTACGGCGACGGCTACGGTCTCGTGGTCGAGACGGCCCTGGGCGCGGGCACCAAGGTGAGGCTCCGGGTTCCGAAGGCACAACTTAGCTCATTGTGACGCAAATTTTACGTTCGGTAACCGAGGGGCTTGTGACCGTTGCCTTCTTACGGCAGCGTAGGGGCCATGCTACGTGTTCTGGCCGTCGACGACGAGGTGCCCGCGCTGGAGGAGCTGGCCTACCTGCTGCGCCAGGACAGCCGGGTCGAGCAGGTGATGACCGCCTGCGACGGGGTCGCGGCGCTGCAGGACATGGTCCAGATGATCGGCGGGGGCGAGCGGCTCGACGCGGTGTTCCTGGACATCAGGATGCCGGGCCTCGACGGGCTCGACCTGGCCAGGCTCGTCGGCGGGTTCCCCAGCCCGCCGAAGCTGGTCTTCGTCACCGCGCACGACGAGTGCGCGGTCCAGGCGTTCGAGCTCGAAGCCGTCGACTACCTGCTCAAACCGGTCAGGGCCGAGAGGTTGGCCGAAGCGGTGCGCAGGCTGGAGGTGGCCGCCTCGCCCACTCCCGAGCCCGGCCAGGACGACGTGATCCCGGTCGAACTCGGCGGCCGCACCAGGTTCGTGCCGCAGCAGGCCGTCCGCTTCGCCGAGGCCAAGGGCGACTACGTCCGCCTGCACACCGTCGACGGCAGCTACCTGGTGCGCATGTCGCTGGCGGCGCTGGAACGGCGCTGGGCCGAGGCGGGCTTCATCCGGGTGCACAGGAGCACGCTCGTCTCCACCCGCCACGTCAGCGAGCTCAGGTTCGAAGGCGGCCGGTTCACCGTCACCGTCGGCACCGAGACGCTGCAGGTCAGCAGGAGACACAGCCGCCAGGTGCGCGAGCAGCTCGTCCGCCAGCACAGGGGAGTGATCTCGTGACCGCCCGGCGGGTGGTCGTGACCCGCCTGACCCGCCGCCAGAGCGCCGCCCGGCGCCCGCGCGGCCCGCTCGCCGCCGAGGGCGAGGCCCCCGACGTGCGAGAGCTCGTGGCCCGGCAGTTACGACAGGCGCTGACCACCACCGCCGCGGCGCTCGCCCTGCTCGCCGGGCTGCCCGCGGTCACGCTCTGGACACGCGCCCCCGGCGCCCTCGTGGCGCTGACGCTGGCGGTGCAGCCCGCCCTCGTGGCGCTGGCCGTACGCCATCTCAGACGCGCGGAGCGGCTCGAACGATGACGGTCGCGGTGCTGACCTGGATCGCCTTCGTCCTGCTGCTGGGCATCTCGGTGAGCGCCGCGCGACCGCGCCGCTACGACGCCCCGTCCGCACTGCCTGCCCACGCGGTGCGGCCCTGGCGCAACGGAGCCGCCATCAGCTCCGAGTTCACCTCGACCGTCGCCTGCCTGGGCATGGCCGGAGTCGTCACCGCCGGCAGCGGCCCGGTGCTGTGGTACCCGGCAGGCGTCGCCGGCGGGCTCATCGTCGTCCTGACCCTCGTCGTCGCGCCGCTGCGCCGCTCCCGCACCTACACGCTGCCGGACTTCGCCGAGTGGCGGCTGGGGTCGGCGCCGCTCCGGCTGGTCACCACGGTGCTCGTGGTGGTCGTCGGCATGGCGTTCCTGGTCGCACAGCTGCACGCGGCGGGGATGGTGGTGCGGCTGCTGGCCGGGATGCCTCCGTGGACCGGATGGGCCGCGGTGGCCTCCGCCGGGGTCGCAGTCGCCCTCGCCGGGGGGACGGGGAGCGTGACGAGCGTCCAGGCCTCGCAGTTCTGGCTGAAACTGATCGTGTTCCTCGGCGTGGCCGTGGTGCTGTGGGGGGTCTGGTGGCAGAGCCTGTCGTCCAGTGACGTCGCGGCCTTCACGGTGGGTCTTCCCGGTGAGCTCTGGGACGGCCTGTCCGGAGGCTCTCAGGGTGGACCGTCGTACGACTCCTCGGACGGCGGCGACGGCGCGACGCCGGCGACGAGCGGGCCTTCGGACGGTGATCAGGGCGGATCGTCGTCCGGCGCTGAGGGTGGCGTTGAGGGTGGCGCTGAGGGCGGCTCTGTGGACGGCGCTTCGGACGGCCCCGTCCTGTCGAGCGTGTTCGCCGTGCTGCTGGCGTGCGCGCTCGGCACCATGGGGCTGCCGCATGTGATCGTCCGCCTCCACGTCAGCCGGGACGGCCGCGACGCCAGGCGTTCCATCGTGGCGGCCCAGGCCATGCTGGCGATGTTCTGCGTCGTGCCGGCGCTCTTCGGCCTCCTGGGCGGTGTTCCAGGCGGTGTTCCAGGCGGTGCCCCGAGCGGTGTCGTGGACGGAGTCATGGACGGCGCCCTGAGCGGTGTCCATGCGCCGCGGGGCGATGCGGGCGGGACCGTGGAAGGCGGCTACGCCGACGAGATGCTCCTGACGCTGCCGGCCAGGATGCTGCCGGGGCCGGCGGGGGACCTGCTGACCGGGCTGCTGGCCGCCGGCGTGTGTGCCGCCTTCCTGGCCACCACATGCGGCGTGCTCGCCGCGGTGGGGGGCGCCGTCTCGTCGTGCGTGTCGCGGGCCACGGGGGCCAGTGCCTACCGCGGCGCCGTGGTCGCGGTGGCGCTCGCCGCGCTCGGCCTGACGGCGGTCACCGGCGCCGGCGTGTCGATGCCGCTCGTGCTGCTCGGATTCAGCCTCTCCGCGGCCACCTTCTGCCCGCTGCTGCTGCTCGGCATCTGGTGGCGGCGGCTCACCGACGCGGGGGTGCTGGCCGGGTACGCGCTCGGCGGGGGCGTGACGGGTGCGCTCGTCGTGTTCGAACAGGCAGGCGTGAACATGGGCGCGCCGGCTTCCCGCCCCGCACTGGTCGCCGTACCGGTCGCGGTTGCCGCGATGGTGCTGATTTCCCTGGTCACGCCGGGTCGGGTGGCCCCGGGAGTGGGTCGCATGATGGCCAGGATGCACCTCCCGGAGCCCTCGGAGAACCCACGGGACGACCGCTCGTCGCACCCTGGTGACCGCTCGCCGAGCCAACACTCTCCGTACAGCGCTGACTACTGACCGTTTATCGAGCTGTCAGCCAACGGGGTTTCGTACACAAGATCGCAACCGTAGTGTTTCGGCATCGGAGCCACTCCGGTGCAGCAGGAGGGCGAGTCGCAAGGCTCCCCGGATGCGCCGGATCCGCTGGCGGCCCCCACGGGCCGCCACGGCTGTCGGGCCCTTGACCGGGGGGTAGGGCCCGCCGCCGACCACCTGAAGGGGCGCCCGCTGTCGCCGCGGGTCGGACCGCGGTCCGGCCAAACGGGGGCGGCCGGATCGCGCGAGCGGGCGCCCCTGTCACGTGCCGGGAGAATCCCGAGCCTCCGATGCCCCAGGAGAGCCGCCTTCTTCGCCGGGACGGGCGAGCCCGCGCATGGCCGCTTCGCCGCAGCGGGCGCGGTGGCGTCGGATGATCGCCGGTTCCGGCGGCGCCGAGCGCGTCGCCATCGCGGATTCGGTGTGGAGCGCGGCGGACCTGCTGCGCGCGGGCGCGCGCAGCGGGACCCGGGCGGTGTGAGGCGGGTCAGTCCTGTCCGGTGGAACCCTGCCCGGTGTGGTGCCGGGGCAGGGGCTCACCCGTGAGGTGCCCCAGGATTCCGGTGACGGTGAGGATCCGATCGAGCGCGGGACCACGCCGGTCCAGGTGCAATCGCACGCCCGCGCCGGTCGCGCGGCGGTGGATCATCAGGAGCGCTGACAGGCCGCTGGAGTCGCAGACGCGGAGCTCGGCACAGTCTATCCGCAGCTCACGCAGGTCCTGAGGGTCCGCCAATGCCGCGGCGGCGGTGTCCATGAGCTCACCGTGGGTGGCGTGGTCCAGGTCGCCATGCACGGCGATCCGGAGCGTGTGCGGATCGGGGGAGACCAGGATGAGGGTCAGCGGGCTTGGCACGAAAGCGGTCATGCGGTCTTTCCGGGGTGAGAAACGGGAGGAGAGGGGCTGTCGGCGGGCTCGGGCAGAGCCTGGCGCGCCCGGGCGAGCAGACCGGCGGCGCGCGGGAACTCGGTGAGCCGCCCGGCCAGCAGGTCGAGCGTGGGGGACAGCGTCGAGGCGGGCACGCCCCGGGCAGTCAGGATCCCGGCAGTCCAGGCCAGGAAGCCGCCGAACAGGTCGGCGTCGTCGAGGTAGACCGCCGCGCCGAGGAAGTCGACGATGTGCGCGACGTCCTCGGCTGTGTGGCGGCGCTGCTGGGCGGTATAGGCGGCCATCGCGGGGACACGCTGCTCCAGCTCGCCCATGACGTGCCTGACCAGCTGCCGGGACGACCGGGTGATCAGCGCGTACTCCTGGTCGTCCAGGTGCGGCAGATGGTCGGCGGCCTGCCGTGCCGCCGGCGGGCGGGGCGGCGGCCCGCTCTCCAGCAGGTCCGCGGCGGAGCGGGCGTCGGGGGCCCAGGCGTCGGCGCCGAGGAGATCGGCGTAGCGGCCGTCGGAACCGTAGGCGGCGCCGCCGACCAGGACCGGCGTCCCGGTCGCCTGGCACGCCGTGATGGCCGCGTGCGCGGTGGGCAGCCGGGTCGCGATCGAGCTGGACAGCGCGACCGCGTCAGGGGCGGTGCGGTGCAGGTGCGCGATCAGATGCGGGGTCGGAACCTGCGCGCCGAGATAGTCCACCTGCCAGCCGCGCAGGCGCAGCACCTCGGCCAGCAGCCGCGCCGGGAACGCGTGCCACTCGCCGTCGATGCAGGCCACGGTGATCCTGCCAGGCGCCGGGTCGCCGGCAGATGCCGCGGCGCGGGCGGCCGGGTGATGCGCCAGGGCGGCGAGCACGCGCTCGTTCACGGCCGTGGCGGTGTGCTCCTGCGCGACCGTGATCCGGTTGGCCGCCCATTCGCGGCCGACACGTGCCTGGACCGGAGCCACCACCTCCAGCAGCAGGGCCTCCATGGCGGTGCCGGCATCGAGGGCGCCCAGGACGGCGTCGGCCGCGGCGTACTCGTCGCCCGCCACCGCCGCCTCCCACAGATCACCGGCGCAGGCCTCGAGCCTGGCCTGCTCGCTGGTCGCGGTCATGCGGTGAACCTTCCCGGCCCGTGCCCCCCGACCGCGCTGAGATGGGCTCCGCGGGGGGCCGTGATGGCGATGACGGCCATGTCGTCATGGTCACCGTCGCCCACCCACTGGGACGACAGCATCTGGACGCGTTCGGTGAGCGCTTCGGGTGGCATCCCCGCGCACTGCTCGAGCTCCTCGCGCAGCCGCTCCTCGCCGAACATCTCGTTGCCCAGCGGGCCGCCCATGGCCTCGGTGATCCCATCCGTATAGAGCAGGCACGTCTCGCCGGGCTCGAGCACCACGGTGGCGGTGCAGCTGGTGATGTTCTCCAGCATCCCGATCAGCGTGCCTCTGGTGCTTGCCGCCTCGACCCGGCCGCCGGAACGCACGATCAGCGGTGGCGCGTGCCCGGCGCTGGTGAGCCGCAAGGTCACCTGCGAGCCCGTACGGCGAACCGACGCCAGCACGAGCGTGACGAACCTGGACCGGTCACCGCTCAGCAGCACCCCGTTCAGCAGGCCGAGAACGCGCTGGTGGTCGCCGGACATCGGCAGCAGAGCCTGCAGAGTGTTGCGGATCTTGCCGGTGAGCACCGCGGCTTCCAGGCCCTTGCCGCACACGTCGCCGAGCACCACCAGGGCCTCGTGATCGGCGTCCACGGAGGGGTGCAGGTCGTAGAAGTCGCCGCCCACCAGCTCGGTGGCTCCGGCCGGCCGGTAGCGGGCGGCCAGCTCCACACCGTCCAGGGCTCGCGTCCTGGGGGGCAGCAGCTCCCGCATCAGGGTGTCGGTGATGGAGGACTGCTCGGCGTAGAGGCGGGCCGCCGACATCGCCGCACCGGCCCGCGCGGCGAACAGCCGGGCGACCACCTCCTCGCCTTCGGAGAAGGACGCCCGCCCGGACCGCCGAAGCAGCAGCAGCGCGCCGGCCGGCACGCCGTGACCCGGCAGCGCCGACACCACCATGGAACCCACCTCGCCGAACCCTTCGCGGGCCAGCCAGGCGGGGGCGGAGGTGGGGTCGATCCAGCGCGAGGGCGCCGGCGGGAACCCCTGCAACGCCTCTGCCAGCCCCGGCACCTCCTGCGGGTCGATGGCCAGATCCTCGCGGGCCACCTGGCCGTCGGGGCCGCAGTAGGCGATCGGATGCCTGCGACCGGCCCTGGGCACGATCACCAGCGCGGCGTCGGCCAGATGTCGTGCCGCCAGCCGCGCGGTGACCTCCATGCAGCGGTCGAGGTTGAGGGACGACAGCAGCTCGTGCGACGCCTCTGCCAGGAACGCGGTCCGCTCCCGCTCGATCCGCAGCGCCTCGGCGAGCCGCTGGTTCTCGGTGCGGTCCAGCAGCCACCACGCGACGCCGGTTCCGTCGGGTGCGGGATGCGCTTCGAACATCTGCCCGCCCACCAGGCCGTACGCCACGCCGGGAGCGGGGGGCTCGGCATCGGGGCCGGCGCCGGGCGAGGCGGCGCCGGTGGGCGCGTTGTGGCCGACGGCGAGAAGGTGCGCTCGCACCAGCCATTCCGGGGCGGCGTCCATGAGCGGCACTCCCGCCGCGGCCGCCTTGGGCAGCAGCACGGCGGCTGCCTCGTTGACGTGGCGTACGATGCCGTCCGCGTCGGCCACGAGCACCGGATGGGGTGCGCTCGGCCACGCCTGCCCGGTGGCACCGCGCCCTGCTTCACTCGTCAGACCTGCCAAAACAGCGAGCCCGCGAGGGGCCCTGCCTCCTTAGTCGACATTTCGTCCAGTAGCACGCTTTCTGCCACTTTAATGGACCACGCCACGGTGACCACTGCCTCCGATGAAACGCCGTTCCCTACCCAGGGCGGAGAGGTGTAGTCGTTGCGCTGCGACGGAAATATCGTCAAGCGGAGCCGGGCGACGTCCCGCGGATGGCGTCGCCCGTCGCCGACGGTCGGCCGGCTACGCGTCGCGGAGCTTCTTGAGGGTCGCGATGTCCTCGCGGTGCTGGTCGGCCTTGCCCGGGGTCTCGATGCAGAAGGGCACACCCGCCACCGCGGGATGGCGCATGATCTCCGCGAACGGGCGGGCGCCGATCTGGCCGGCGCCGATCTTCTCGTGGCGGTCCTTCTTCGAGCCGCACGCGTCCTTGGAGTCGTTGGCGTGGATCAGCTTCAGGCGCCCCGGCGCGATCTTGTGGAGCAGGTCGAACGTCTCCTGAACGCCTGTCTCGGCCGCAAGGTCGTGCCCGGCGGAGAAGGCGTGGCAGGTGTCGAGGCAGATGGTCGCCCGGGGGTGCCAGTCGAGCGCGGCCAGATAGGGCTCCAGGTCCTGCACGGTGGCGCAGAGCATCGCGCCCTGGCCTGCCATCGGCTCCAGCAGCAGGTCGGGCCCGCCGTCGGGGATCCCGTCGAGCAGCGGCAGGAGGTGCTCGCGCACCTGGCGCATCGCGTCGTCGCGGGGCTGGGTCACCGCGGAGCCGGTGTGCACCACGACCCCCTTGGCCGCGATGTCGACGGCGCGCTGGAGCGTGTGGCGGACGATCTCGACCGAGCCGGCCAGCGTCTCGGGGTTGGGAGAGCCGAAGTTGGCGAGGTAGGGGACGTGGACGAAGGTGTCGACACCCGCCTCGGCCAGCTTGGCGTCCTGCTCCGGCTTGCCGGGGGTCAGCGCCCAGCCGCGCGGGTTGGTGACGAACACCTGGATCATTTCGGCGCCGATGTCGGCCATGTAGGCCAGACCGCCCGTTGCCAGGCCGCCGCTGACGGAGACGTGTCCGCCGATGAGAGAGCTTGGGGTCATGATGCCTCCCAGTGTACGGCCGGCGGCCGACGTTCCCAGGTCAGCGGCCCCGCGGGCACCGGCCCCGCCCCCCTTTCCCGGCCGCGCCGGGCGCCCTGGCCAGGCCCGCACGGATGTCGTCGGCCCGAGGCGGCAAGAGGAGTTTGCGTTCGGGAGGCAGGCCATTGAATGACAGAAGTTGAAATCTGTCATCTGATAGGCAATACTTCAAACATGAGAACTCTGGGAAACAACGGACCGCGGGTCAGTGCTCTCGGGCTCGGATGCATGGGGATGTCCGATCTCTACGGTCCCGCGGACGAGGGTGAGGGCATCGCCACGATCCGCGCCGCGCTCGATGCCGGGATCACTCTGCTCGACACCGGCGACTTCTACGGGATGGGCCACAACGAGCTGCTCATCCGGCAGGCGCTCGAAGGGCGGGACCGCGAGGCGGTCCAGATCAGCGTCAAGTTCGGGGCGCAGCGCGACTACGACGGCGCCTGGCTCGGGTACGACGCGCGCCCGGCCGCCGTCAGGACAGCCCTCGCCTACACGCTCCGCCGCCTCCGCACCGACTACGTGGACGTCTACCGCCCGGCCAGGGTGGATCCCCAGGTGCCCGTCGAGGAGACCGTGGGCGCCATCGCCGAAGAGGTGAAGAAGGGCCACGTTCGTCATATCGGACTGTCGGAGGTGAGCGCCGGGACGATCAGGCGGGCGCACGCCGTGCACCCCATCACCGACGTGCAGATCGAATACTCGCTGCTGTCGCGGGGGATCGAGAGCGAGATCCTGCCCACCTGCCGCGAGCTCGGGATCGGCGTCACCGCGTACGGCGTGCTGTCGCGCGGGCTCCTCGGCGGCCACTGGGCGAAGGACCGCACGCTGGCGGCGGGCGACTTCCGGGCCTTCTCTCCCCGCTTCTCCGGCGACAACCTGGCGCGCAACCTCGGCCTGGCCGAGGCGCTGCGCGAGCTCGCCGTGGGCAAGGGCGTGACGGTGGCTCAGCTCGCGATCGCCTGGGTGCTCGGACGCGGCGACGACATCGTCCCGCTCGTCGGCGCCCGGCGGCGCGACCGGCTCACCGAGGCGCTGGGAGCGCTCGACGTGACGCTCGGAGCCGAGGACCTGGCCCGCATCGAGGAGGCGGTGCCCGCCGACGCCGCCGCCGGCGAGCGCTACCCCGCTCCGCAGATGGCCCACCTCGACAGTGAGCGCTGACAGAATCGGGGATATGACCGATGGCATTCTGACGCGTGACCAGATCCTCAGCGCGGCGCAGGACGTCCTGCGCCGGTACGGTCCCGCCAAGGCCACGGTGGTGGACGTCGCCCGCGCGCTCGGAGTCAGCCACGGGAGCGTCTACCGGCACTTCCCCAGCAAGGCGGCGCTGCGGGAGGCGGTCACGCAGCGGTGGCTGGAGGAGTCTCACGTCCTGCTGGCGGCCGTGATGACCAGCGGCGGTCCCGCCGGCGCCAGGCTGCGTGCCTGGTCGTCATCCCTGTTCGCGGCCAAGCGGAAGAAGGCGCTGGACGATCCGGAGCTGTTCGCGACGTACATGGCGCTGGTCGGTGAGGCGAGCGAGGTGATCGACCGGCATGTGGCCGACCTCGTGGGGCAGCTCCAGGAGATCATCTCCGACGGGGTGGCCCAGGGGGAGTTCGCCGCCCCGGACCCGGCCTCGGCGGCGCGTGCCGTGTTCGACGCCACCATCCGCTTCCACGATCCCGCCCACGCGGGCGACTGGGGGCGGCCAGGGATCGAGGACGAGTTCGACGCGGTCCACACCCTCATCCTGGCCGGGCTCGCTCGCCGCTGACCCGCCCGGGAGAGTCCGGGTTGGAGCATGACACGAAAAGTCTTGGCCAACGCCGCCCGCAGTTGGGAGTTCTGGCGGGTGGACCGGGCACGACCGGCTTGTGTCTACTCGTGTCATGCCCAACACGCCGACCGGCCTGGCCCGCTTCAACGCCCTTGACCCCGGCGACGCCGAGAAGGAGCTGCTCGCCTGCTGCGCCTCGCCCGCCTTCGCCGGGCCCGTGGCCGCCGGGCGCCCCTTCGCGGACGAGGAGGCGCTGGCCGAAGCCGCCGCCGCGGCCGTGCGCGGGCTGGCCTGGCCGGACGTGCTGGAGGCGCTGAGCGCGCACCCGCGGATCGGCGAGCGGGCCGGCGGCGCGTCGCGGGAGTCGTCGTGGTCCCGGCAGGAGCAGTCGGGCGTCGAGGAGCACCTGCGCGCGTCCCTCTCCGAGGGGAACCTGGCCTACGAGCGCCGTTTCGGTCACGTCTATCTCGTCTGCGCCACCGGGCTGACCGGCGCCGAGATGCTCCGGCGGCTGCGCGAGCGCCTGGACGCCGACGAGGAGGGCGAGCGCCGCACGGTCCGCGAGGAGCTGGCGAAGATCACTCGCCTGCGCGTCGGCAAGCTCGTGGGGGAGGCCCCGTGAGCTTCTCGACGCACGTGCTCGACGCGGTCACCGGACGGCCCGCCGCCGGGATGGCCGTTCGCCTGGAGCACGAGGGACGGGTGGTCGCCGAGGGGCGCACGGACGACGACGGCCGGATCAAGGGCTGGGAGCCCGGGGCGGGCGTGCATCGGGTGGTCTTCGACACCGGCGGCTATCTGCCGGACACCTTCTATCCCGAGGTCGTCATCACGTTCACGGTGACCGATCCCGGTGATCACCATCACGTGCCGCTGCTGCTCAGCCCGTACGCCTACTCCACCTACCGAGGGAGCTAGATGTCGATCTTTCTCGGAGCCAACCGCTACGGCAAGGCGGAGACGAGGCTGGTGCGGGTCGTCAGGGACGGCGACGTGCACCATCTCAAGGACGTCAACGTCAGCTCCTCCCTGTCCGGCGACATGGCGGCCGCGCACCTGACCGGCGACAACTCCCGCGTGCTGCCGACCGACACCCAGAAGAACACCGTCTACGCCTTCGCGAAGCAGCACGGCGTGGACCAGATCGAGGACTTCGCCGCCCTGCTCGCCAGGCACTTCGTCAAGGAGCAGCCGTCGATCCACCATGCCAGGGTGGAGATCGAGGAGTACGCCTGGGACCGCAGGGGCGGGCACTCGTTCGTGCGCAGGGGCGGCGAGGTGCGCACCTGCCTGGTGCACCATGACCGCGACGGCCGCACCTCCGTGGTGTCGGGCCTGAAGGGCCTCGTGGTGCTCAATACGACCGGCTCGGAGTTCCACGGCTTCGTCGTCGACGGCTACACCACGCTCCAGCCGACCACCGATCGCGTCCTCGCCACCGCCGTCGACGCCCGCTGGCGCCACGCGGGCGAGGAGGGGGACTACGCCGGCTCGTACGCGGCCGTACGGGAGCGCATGCTGGAGGCGTTCGCCGGGACGTACAGCCTCTCGCTGCAGCAGACGCTGTACGCGATGGGCGAGCGGGTGCTGGAGTCCTGCCCGGAGGTGTGCGAGATCCGGTTCGCGATGCCGAACAGGCACCACTTCCTCGTGGACCTGTCACCGTTCGGGCTGGACAACGACAACGAGGTCTTCTACGCGGCCGATCGGCCCTACGGCCTGATCGAGGGCAGTGTGCTGCGGGAGGGCGCTCCTGATGCCGGATTCGCCTGGGAGTAGAGCGATGGACTTCTTGCGTCCCACGACATGGGCGGAGGCGCTGGCCGCCAAGGCGGACCAGCCGGAGGCGGTGCCCCTCCAGGGAGGCACCGACGTGATGGTGGAGATCAACTTCGATATGCGGCGGCCGGTGGCGCTGCTGGACCTCACCCGGGTGGCCGAGCTGGCGACCTGGTCGATCGAGGACGGGCGTTACCGGGTGGGCGCGGCGGTGCCGTACAGCGTGATCATCAGCGAGCTCGGCGGCGCGCTGCCGGGGCTGGCGCAGGCGGCGCGGACGGTCGGCTCGCCGCAGATCCGCAACCGCGGATCCGTCGGCGGGAACCTCGGCGCCGCCTCGCCCGCGGGCGACAGTCACCCGCCGCTGCTCGCCACCGACGCGGTGATCGAGGTGGAGTCGCGGGACGGCGGAGTCAGGCTGATCCCCGCGGCGGAGTTCTACCTCGGCGTCAAGCGCAACGCGCTGCGGCCGGACGAGCTGATCAGGGCCTTTCACGTCGCCCCCGCGAGCGGCCCTCAGTACTTCTCGAAGGTCGGCACCCGCAACGCCATGGTGATCGCGGTCTGCTCGTTCGCCGTGGCGCTGCATCCCGGCGAGAGGCGGGTCGGCACCGGGCTCGGCTCGGCGGCGCCCACCCCGCGCAGGGCGCCGGAGGCGGAGGAGTTCCTGGCCGGCGAGCTCGACTGGGGCGCGCCGCTCGACCCGGCCGTGCTGGGACGGTTCGGCGAGCTGTGCTCGCTGGCCGCCTCGCCGATCGACGACGTGCGCGGCACCGCCGGCTACCGCAGGCACGCCATCAGCGTGATGGCCCGCCGCACGCTCACCTGGGCGTGGGACGACCACCTGGGAAGGAGGGCGGCCTGATGCGCGTCACGTTCACCGTCAACGGCCGCGAGGAGACGGCAGAAGACGTGTGGGAGGGCGAGAGCCTCCTGTACGTGCTCCGCGAGCGGATCGGCCTGCCCGGCTCCAAGAACGCCTGCGAGCAGGGCGAGTGCGGATCCTGCACGGTCTACCTCGACGGCGCGCCGGTCTGCGCCTGCATGGTCGCCGCCGGGCAGGCCGAGGGCCGCCAGGTGCGTACCGTCGAGGGCCTCGCGGAGGGGGGCCGGCTCGACCCGGTGCAGGAGGCGTTCGTGGAATGCGGCGCGGTGCAGTGCGGCTTCTGCACGCCCGGTCTCATCGTGCAGGCGCACGACCTGCTCGAACGCGTCGGGGTGCCCTCCGACGCGGAGATCCGCGAAGCCCTCGCGGGCAACCTGTGCCGCTGCACCGGCTACGAGAAGATCCTCGACGCCGTCCGGCTCGCGGCGGCGCGGAAGGCGGAGACCGGGTGACCGGAGTCCTGATCGAGAACGTGCACATCGCGCCCGTCAGGGGCCCGGAGATCGAGTCCGGATACATCCGCGTCGAGGGGGACCGGATCGCCGAGCTCGGCCCCATGGCCCGGCCGCCTGACGCGCCGGGGACGACGAGGATCGACGCGACCGGCTGCCTGGCCACGCCGGGCCTGGTCAACACCCACCACCACCTCTACCAGTGGGCCACGCAGGGGCTCGCCCAGGACGCCACGCTGTTCGAGTGGCTGGTCGCCCTGTACGAGGTGTGGGCCGCCATGGACGCGGACGTGGTCAAGGGCGCGGCTTCGGCCGGGCTCGGCTATCTGGCGCTGTCGGGCTGCACCACCTCCAGCGACCACCACTACGTCTTCCCCAAGGGCCGGGGCGACCTGTTCGCCGCCGAGATCGAGGCCGCCCGCGAGCTGGGCATCCGCTTCCACCCGGCCCGCGGCTCGATGGACCGCGGCCAGTCGGCGGGCGGGCTGCCGCCGGATGTCGTCGTGGAGGAGCTGGACGAGATCCTCGCCGCCACGGCCGAGGCCGTCGACACTTACCACGACCCCTCCTTCTCCTCCATGCTGCGGATCGCGGTCGCGCCCTGCTCGCCGTTCTCGGTGAGCGAGGAGCTGATGACGGAGGCCGCCTGGCTCGCCAGGGACAGGGGCGTGCGCCTGCACACGCACCTGGCCGAGACGCTGGACGAGGAGGAGCACTGCCTGGAGCAGTTCGGCGTGCGCCCCGTCGACTACATGGACCGGCTCGGCTGGCTCGGCCCGGACGTGTGGTTCGCGCACGCGGTGCACCTGAGCGACGGCGACATCGCCAGGTTCGCGGCCACCGGCACCGGCTCCGCGCACTGCCCGTCGTCGAACGGGCGGCTGGGCGCCGGCATCGCCCGCGTGTCGGAGATGCTGCGGCGTGGCGCGAACGTCGGGCTCGGCGTCGACGGCAGCGCCTCCTCCGAGCTGACCACGATGGCCGGGGAGATGCGGCAGGCGCTGCTCTTCCAGCGTGCCAGGTACGGCCCGAAGGCGCTGTCGGCCAGACAGGCGCTGGAGCTGGCCACGCTCGGCGGCGCGCGCAACCTCGGCCGCCAGGACGAACTCGGCTCGCTGGAGCCCGGCAAGCTGGCCGACCTGGCGCTGTGGCGGGTGGACGGCCCGTTCGCGGCGGCCGTCGACGACCCCGTCTGCGCGCTGGTCTTCGGGCCGCCGCCGCCGCTGGCCCGGCTGCTGGTCGGCGGGCGGACGGTGGTCGAGGACGGCGAGCTGCGAACCGTCGCGCACGACGCCGCCGGCCGCGCGGGAGCCGAGGCGCACCGTCGCCTGATGCGCCTGGCCGGGGAGCGCGGGGCGTCCTAGACCCGCTTGCGCTCGCGGTAGGAGCTCGACGGGCCGTTCCAGGCCCAGTGACCGCCGGAGCGCCTCGCGGAGCTCCACGAGCTCGGCCAGGTCGAGGCGGTCCACGGGCACGCCGGGCGGCTCGGCGTGCCAGCGTGCGGGGTCGGCGGCCAGCTCCGCCACGCCCTGGCCTACGGGGCCCGAGCCTGGAAGGGCACGCCGCTCACCCACGCCGCGCTGCTGGCGACCGGCTTCTCCGGCATGTACGCGGCGGGCGGGCTCGGCTACGGCGCCGCCGGGCTCGCCGTGGCCTGGCTGCTGGACCGGGCGGGCGCGCAGGCCGCGATCGGCCTGTGCGCGCTGGCCGCCGCCGTGCTGGCGCTGGGCTCGTCGGCGCTGGAGGTCAGATCGACAGCTCGCGTTCCAGCGGGGTACGGAACCGGGGGGTGACCTTGATCCCGCCGAGCCACGCGGTCAGCCCGGCCACCTCGGCCTCGATCGCCGCGGTGGCGTCCGCGCCCACCTCGGTGAGCGGCCGCCACGTGATCTCGCCGTCGGCGCGCTGGGCCCAGCCGCCCACCACCTCGCCGTTCCACCACACGGTCGGCCCCACGTTGCCGGTGCGGTCGAACAGCTCGGCCCGGTGCGCCTGCGGCAGATACCAGTCGCGGGACTGCCAGCCCATCGGCGTCGGGTCGAGCGCGGGCAGCAGCGCCGCCCACGGCTCCGGCTCCGGCACCTCGTCCAGGTCGTCCGGCAGAACGAGGCCGATGCCGCCGTCCAGCTCCACCTCGACCGAGCCGTTGGCGGCCAGCGCCTCGCGCACCTGGCCCAGCGTCCAGCCGGTCCACCACTTGAGGTCGGCCTCGGTGCCCGGCCCGAACGCCGCCAGCCACCGCCGCACCAGCTCCGCCCGCGCCTCGTGCGCCGCGAGCTCGGCCATCGCCGGGCCGACGCCCCATCGGTGCTGGCCGCTGATCCACGTGCCCGCGGGGCGGCCCTGCCGCAACAGCCTGCCCTCCATCGCCATCACGTGCAGCAGGCGGCTGGCGAGGCTCTGCGTGCCCTCGTTGGGTTTGCCCACGGCCACCCTGATCTGCTCGCGCAGCCGCGGCTCCAGGCCGCCCAGCTCGCTCGCCGTGGCCTCGCCCACCTCGGCCAGCGAGCGCAGCACCGAGGCGGCCACGTCGTCGGCCCACTCCTCGTCCCTGCCGTTCTCGCCGAGGAGCTTCACCAGCGACCGGCGCTCCCGCAGCGCGATGGCCAGCGTCGAGGAGTGGTGCACGACCGGCGCCAGCTCCGTCGGGACCACGAACATCGTGCGCCGCATCCCGGTCATCCGCACCAGCGTGCGCTCCTCGTACAGCGCCCTCTCGACCGGCTCGGGGCCGGGCGCCGTCAGCCGCGCGCCCGCCGACAGGAACACGGTCGCCGGGTCGGTGGCGTGCAGCGCCACGACGCTGCGCGCCGCCTCTTCGACGCTCGCCGCCTTGCGGGCGAGCCCATGCCGCGCCCCCAGCCGGGCGCGCCGCTGCGTGGTGGAGATCCGCACGTCACCCCTCCTCACGATCCGGTACGGCGGAGCATAGACGAGGTGAGCCATGGGCGGGTTCGGACGGGTCGCCGCCGGAGTGTGATGATGGGGCATCGCCGGCGCACCGGCCCGGGTCAGTCTCGTGTGGGAGTTCGCAGTGGTTGAGCATGTCCTTGTCGCCCCGGACAAGTTCAAGGGTTCGCTGACGGCGGCGGAGGTGGCCGCCGCCGTGGCGGGCGCCCTCGGTGTCCCGGCAGTCGAACTGCCGGTCGCCGACGGCGGTGACGGCACCGTCGACGCGGCCGTGGCCTGCGGCTTCGCCCGCGTCTCCCTGCGGGTCACCGGCCCGACCGGCACGCCCGTCACCGCCTCCTACGCCAGGCGCGGTGAGACGGCCGTGGTCGAGCTCGCCGAGGCGTCAGGCCTGCGCCGCCTGCCCGGACGCCCGGAGCCGCTCACCGCCACCAGCCACGGCACCGGCGAGCTCGTCGCCGACGCCGTCAAGCAGGGCGCCACCCGCGTCGTCCTGGGCCTCGGCGGCAGCGCCTGCACCGACGGGGGAGCGGGCATGGTGCGGGCACTCGGCGCCCGCCTCCTGGACGCCGCCGGCGACGACCTGCCGCCCGGCGGTGCCGCGCTGCGCGACCTGGACCGCATCGACGTCGCGGGTCTCCTCGACCTCTCCGGCGTCGAGTTCGTCGTCGCCAGCGACGTCGACAACCCCCTGCTCGGCCCGCACGGCGCGGCCGCCGTCTACGGCCCGCAGAAGGGCGCCACCCCTGAGCAGGTCCGCCTCCTCGAAGCCGCGCTCTCCCGCTTCGCCGCCGTGGCCACCCGCACCCACGGCCTCGTCGGCGCCGTCGAGCACGACGGCAGGCCGCGCCCCATGGGCGTCGCCGGAGCCCCCGGCGCCGGAGCCGCCGGCGGGGTCGGCTTCGCCGCGCTGGCCTTCCTGGGCGCCGACATCCAGCCCGGCATCGACTACCTGCTCGACCTGCTCGGCTTCAACGACCTGGTCAAGGGCGCGCGACTGGTGATCACCGGCGAGGGCTCGCTCGACGAGCAGTCCCTGCGCGGCAAGGCCCCCATCGGCGTCGCCCAGGCGGCCGCCAAGGCGGGAGTCCCCGTGGTGGCGGTCTGCGGCCGCCGCACCCTCTCGGACGCCGACCTCCACGCGGCGGGCATCCGGGCCGCCTACGCGCTCACCGACCTGGAGCCGGACCCGGACCGCTGCATGGCGGAGGCGGCCCCCCTCCTCCGGCGCCTGACGGCCCGGCTCGCCGCGGACCAGCTCTCGTGACCGCGTACGACCTGGTGGTCAGGTCACGCAGGACCGTGACGGCCGAGGGGGAGCGGGCCCTGGCCGTCGCCGTCAAGGACGGCAGGATCGCCGAGCTGGCCGGCTACGGCGCGGCGCTGCGGGCGGCGGAGGACATCGACCTGCGCGACCTGGCGCTGCTGCCCGGCCTGGTCGACACGCACGTGCACGTCAACGAGCCCGGCCGCGCCCACTGGGAGGGCTTCGCCTCCGCCACCAGGGCCGCCGCCGCCGGAGGCGTCACCACCATCGTCGACATGCCGCTCAACTCGATCCCGCCCACCGTCAGCGTGGACGCGCTGGAGGCCAAGCTGCGTGCCGCAGACGGGCAGTGCCACGTGGACGTCGGCTTCTGGGGCGGCGCGGTGCCGGGCAACACCAAGGAGCTCAGGGCGCTGCACGACCGGGGCGTCTACGGGTTCAAGTGCTTCCTGTCACCGTCGGGGGTGGAGGAGTTCCCGCCGCTCGGGCCGTCGCAGGTGCGGGAGGCGATGGCGGAGATCGCCGGATTCGGCGGCCTCCTGGTCGTGCACGCCGAGGATCCCGCGCTGCTGACGGAGTGCGAGGGGCCGTCGTACCCGCAGTTCCTGAGCTCGCGGCCGGGAGCGGCCGAGCGGAGCGCGGTCGAGCAGGTCGTCGAGCTGGCCCGCCGGACCGGCGTGCGGGCGCACATCCTGCACGTCTCCAGCGCCGACTGCCTGCCGGTGCTGGCGGCAGCCCAGGCGGACGGCGTACGGATCACCGCCGAGACCTGCCCGCACTACCTGACGCTCGACGCCGAGCAGGTGCCCGAGGGCGACACCTCCTACAAGTGCTGCCCGCCCATCAGGTCCGCGGCCAACCGCGACCTGCTGTGGGAAGGGCTCGCCGCCGGCGTGCTGAGCTGCGTCGTCTCCGACCACTCGCCGTCCACCGCCGACCTCAAGGTGCCCGACTTCGCCGCCGCCTGGGGCGGTGTCGCCTCACTCCAGCTCGGCCTGCGGGCGGTCTGGACCGAGGCGTCCCGCCGGGGGCACGGGCTCGACGCGGTGGTCCGCTGGATGTCCGCCAACCCCGCCGCGCTGGCCGGTCTGGCGGGCAAGGGCGGGATCGAGCCGGGCAACGACGCCGACCTCGTCGCCTTCGACCCGGCGGCCACCGAGCCGGTGGACGCCCGGCGGCTGCACCACAAGAACCCCGTCACGCCCTACCACGGGCGCGAGCTCAGGGGCGCCGTCCTGACCACCTGGCTCAGGGGCAGGCCGGTCGACGGCACACCGCACGGACGTTTCCGGTTGGGAGAATAGATGCGCCACAGCTTCACCAGCCTGCCCGACCTCGCGCTCCGCGGTCACGGCGGCTCGGTCGTCGCCGCCAGCGACGAGTCGTTCGCCGACAAGGAGTGCCTCATCCGGCCCGGCCGTCCCGCCTTCCAGGAGGCGACGTTCGGCAGCAAGGGACAGGTGTACGACGGGTGGGAGACGCGCCGCCGCCGCGAACCCGGGCACGACTGGGCGCTGGTGCGGCTCGGCATGCCGGGCGTGATCCGCGGCGTGGTGATCGACACGGCGTGGTTCAAGGGCAACTACCCGCCGCACGCCTCCGTCGAGGCCGCCGAGCTGACGGGACACCCCTCACCGGCCGAGGTGGCGCAGGCCACCTGGACCGAGATCGTGCCGAGGAGCGCGCTGAGCGGCGACGCCGAGCACCACTTCGAGGTGGCCGATGGCGGCCGCCACACCCACGTGCGGCTGAACATGTTCCCCGACGGCGGCATCGCCCGCCTGCGCGTGCACGGCGAGCCCCGGCCCGACCTGTCCGTCTACGACGGGCTCGGCTTCGACCTGGCGGCCCTGGCCCACGGCGGGCTGGTGACCGCCTGCTCCGACGAGTTCTACTCCTCGCCCAACAACGTCCTGGCCCCCGGCCTGGCCCGCCACCAGGCGGAGGGCTGGGAGACCGCCCGACGCCGGGTGGAGGGCAACGACTGGCTCGTCATCCGCCTGGCCGGACGCGGCCTCATCAGGCTGGCCGAGATCGACACCACGAACCTGCTCCACAACGCGCCCGGCTGGGTGTCGCTCACCGGGCTCGACGGCGACCGCGAGACGGAGCTGCTGCCCAGGACCAGGCTCCAGCCCGACACCCCGCACCGCTTCCGCCTCCAGCACGCCGAGCCGGTCGGCGAGGTGCGCGTCGACATCTATCCCGACGGCGGCCTGGCCAGGGTGCGCCTGCACGGCGTCCTGGCCTGACCGGCGTCACTGCCAGAGGAAGACCTCCGAGCCGGGCGGCCGCTCGCTGTTGGGCGCCGGGCGCTGGAAGCGGACCACGCCGCCGTTGCCCAGGTTGCGCACCCGCACCCTGAAGCCCTGCGCCTCCAGCTCGGCCTTGGCGTCGCTGATGCTCTTGCCCATCACGGCCGGCACGATCCGGACGTCGTGGTCGTCGCGGGCCTCGTTGTCACCCTTGAACCACTCCCAGAAGTCCCCCTGGCAGCGCGCCACCGTGATCATGGCGGGCGCGCCCTTGTCGACCTCCGACTTGGCCTTCGGCGACTGCGCGATCACCGTGCACGGCTCGGCGTCGTCGACGACCTCGTTGACCTGCACCTGGAAGCCCTGCTGGCCCAGGTAGGCGGCGGCCTCGTCCTTCGGCATGCCGCCCAGGTCGGGCATCACCAGGCCCGCGCTCACGTAGATGTCGACCCTGGCGCCTTCCTTGACCTTCTCGCCCACCTGGGGCGAGGTGCGGATCACGGTGTTGCGCGGCGCCTCGAGGTTCTGGATGCGCCTGACCTTGCCCACGGTGAGCCCGGCCTCGGCGACCGCGTTGCGGGCGTCCGGCTCGGTCAGACCCTGGACCTTGGGCACCAGCACCCGCTTGGGTCCCAGCGAGGGCACCAGCGTGATCGCGGTCCCGCTCTCGACCTCGGTCTTGCCCGCCGGGTCCATGCTCAGCACCAGGCCCTCGGCCACCTTCTCGCTGTGCTGGCCCGCCACCTTGTTGACCTTGAAGCCGAGCGTCCTGGCGTTCTGCTCGGCCACCGAAATGTTCTTGCCGACGAGGTCGGGCACGGTGGTGTAGCTCTTCTGCGAGAAGTACAGGCCCGTCAGAGCCACCGCCACCACCATGACCGCGGCCAGCGTCACCAGGAACCAGTTGACCCTGAAGCGGGCGGGCGGCGGCGCCTCGGCGCGCGGCTGGATCAGCGTGTGGCTGGGGGAGGCCTGCGGCGGCATCGTGTGCGGCATGGAGTGCTGCCGCGTCTGCGACATCTGCGGATTCGTCAGCCGGGGCAGCATCCGGTGCGCGTCGACGGCCGCCACCAGCATCGCGGTCGCGTCGGCCGGGCGGTTCTGCGGATCCCGGGCGGTGGCGTGCGCCACCAGCGAGTCGATCAGCGGCGGCACGTCGTGCGCCACCGACGACGGCGCCGCCACGGTGTCGTGGACGTGCCGGTAGGCCACCGACATGGGCGTCTCGCCGTCGTACGGCTGCTGGCCCGTCACCAGCTCGAACAGCATGATGCCCGCGGCGTAGACGTCGCTGCGCACATCGGCGCCGCCGGTCGTCACCTGCTCGGGCGACATGTAACCGATCGTGCCGATCATCACGCCGGTGCGGGTCTGGTTGGTCGCCTCGATCGCCCTGGCGAGGCCGAAGTCCACGACCTTGACCCGGCCGTCGTCGGTCATCAGCACGTTCTCGGGCTTGACGTCACGATGGACGAGCCCTGCCTGGTGGGCCGCGCCGAGCGCCGCGAGCACCGGAATCATGATCTCCAGGGCCTCGCGGGACGGCACCCTGCCGCGCTCGCGCAGGATGTCGCGCAGCGTCTTGCCCGGCACGTACTCCATCGACAGGTAGACGACGTCGTTGTCGGTGCCCTGGTCGAAGACGTGCACGATGTTGGGGTGGGAGAGACTGGCCACCGACTTGGCCTCGCCGATGAACCTGCGCACGAACGCCGGGTCCTCGGCGAGCGAGCGATGCATGACCTTCAGCGCCACCGTCCGGTCAAGCCGGATGTCCAGCGCGAGGTAGACGGTCGCCATACCGCCCCGGGCGATCCGGGACTCGATGCGGTAGCGCCCGTCGAGCAGCCGGCCGACCAGGGGGTCCGCAGTCGTCGTGTCCACCCCGCTGAGTTTACGGGCGTTTCGCCCCCCGTAGGGCCTGACCATCCGAAACCGATGCGGACCCGTGCCCCTTCATGGCGTTACCGGTGATGAGGCCTCCGCGTAGCGCCGCCGCGGGATGCGCCCCGCCTGCCGCGCGAGCCTACCGGCTCGCACCGCGCCCTTCATCGCCGCCGCCATCAGATCCGGGCGCTGCGCTCTGGTCACCGCCGTCGCGAGCAGCACGGCGTCGCAGCCGAGCTCCATCGCCAGGGCGGCGTCGCTGGCCGTACCGATGCCCGCGTCGAGGATCACCGGCACCCCGGCGGCCTCCACGATGAGCTCGATGCTGTGCGGGTTGCGGATGCCGAGCCCGGAGCCGATCGGCGAGCCGAGCGGCATCACCGCCGCGCAGCCGGCCTGCTCCAGCCGGCGCGCGAGCGCCGGATCGTCGCCGATGTACGGCAGCACCACGAAACCGTCGGCCACCAGCCGCTCGGCCGCGTCGAACGTCTCGATCGGGTCCGGCAGCAGGGTCCGCTCGTCGGAGATCACCTCGAGCTTGACCCAGTCGGTGCCGAGCGCCTCCCTGGCCAGCCGCGCCGTCAGCACGGCGTCGCCGGCGGTGAAGCAGCCCGCCGTGTTGGGCAGCACCTTGATGTCGCGCCGGCGCAGCACGTCCAGCACCGAACCGCCGGCGCCGGGGTCGAGCCGCCGCATCGCGACCGTGGTCAGCTCGGTGCCGGACGCCACCAGCGCGGCGTCGAGCACCTCCAGCGAGGGCGCGCCGCCCGTGCCCATGATGAGCCGGGAGGAGAACTTCTCCCCGGCGATGATCAGATCATCCACCTTGCACCGCCGTCAGCACCTCCACGCGGTCGCCGTCGCGCAGCGCCGTCGACTCCCAGGCGCTCCGCGTGACCACCTCGCCGTTCACGGCCACCGCCACGCCGGTGGTGGCCGCCGTCAGATTCCGTACGGCCTGCGCCACGGTCATGCCGTCAGGCACCTCGTGGCCGGCCCCATTGACCATCAGTTTCATGAGATATCCCGAAATCTAGCCGGTGAGCAGAATGTCGCGAGGTCGGCCTCCTCGCCCTGCACGATCGCGGCCGTGAGCGGGGCAAGCAGCACCCCGCCCCGGTGGTGCCCGGTGGCCAGCGTGAGCCCGGGCGTCCCGCTCGGCCCGACGATCGGCAGGTTGTCCGGTGTCCCCGGGCGAAGCCCCGCCACCACGTCGGCCACCTCCAGCTCGGTCACGCCGGGCACCAGCTCCCTGGCGTCCCGCAGCAGCTCGTACAGCCCGCCCGCGGTCACCCTGGTGTCGAAGCCCAGCTCCTCCTGCGTGGCACCGACCACCAGCTCCCCGTCGCCCCTCGGCACCAGGTAGACGGGCGTCCCGTGCACCGTCCCGCGCACGCACCGGCCGAGCAGCGGCTGCGCCGCACGCAGCCGCATGATCTGCCCCTTGACCGGCCGGACCGGCACGTCGGCCAGCCCGCCACTCCACGCCCCCGCCGCCAGCACGACCCGCTCGGCGGCGATCTCCCGCGGCCCGGTCGCCGGCTCCAGCCGTACGCCGGTGACCCGGTCGCCCTCGCGCAGCAGCTCGCTCACCCGGGCCCGCACCACCGGGACGCCGCGCCGCTCCAGAGCGGCGAGCAGCGCCGCGGTGACGCGGCGCGGATCCACCCAGGCGTCGGTCCTGGCCAGCAGCCCGCCGCGGACGGAAGGCGCCAGCATCGGCTCCAGCCGCCGGCACTCCCGCCCGGTCAGCCGCTCGACCGGCAGCCCCAGCTTCTCCATGAATGCGGCCAGCTCGCCGAGCGCGGCCAGATCGTCGGCCCCGAACGCCACGTCCAGCGTGCCGTCGGCGCGAAGGTCGAGCCCGGCCCTGGCCGCGGCCAGCAGCCCCCCGTCCGCGCCCAGCCCGCCGCGCGGGTCGGGGCCGGCGTCGGCGCTCAGGCCCGCGTCGGCGGCGAGCTCGGCGGCGAAGGAGGGCCAGCGGGCAAGGGAGGCGACGCCGAGCCGGAGCAGCGGCTCCTCGGTGTAGGAGACCTCGCTGACCGGCGCCAGCATGCCCGCCGCTGCGTGGGAGGCGCCTGAGGCCGGCGCCGGGTCCACCAGAGTGACCGGCCGGCCAGAGCGGGCCAGGCGCCAGGCGATCGACAGCCCGACGACTCCGCCCCCGACGACCAGGTCCATGTCCGCTCCCTTCGCCGGCATGATCCGGATCAGGTGTGTTGCGGTCGAAGGCCCGTCAAGCCTTCCTCTCAGCCCGGTTGTGGCCGGACTCCCGCGCGTCTTACGCCCCCAGCCTACGGCCTCGCCGCGACGGCCAGGCACGCCCCCCGTTATGGTCACTAACGTGAATCATGTCGTAGTGGTGGGCGCGGGGCTGGCGGGTGTGCGCAGTGTCGAGGCCCTGCGCGCGCGGGGATTCGACGGCAGGATCACGCTGATCGGCGAGGAGCGGCACCGGCCCTACGACCGTCCGCCCCTGTCGAAGGCGGTGCTGCTCGGCGACTCCGACTCCAGCTTCGTCGACTCCGACCTGTCCGCGATGGGGATCGACTTCAGGCCGGGCGTCTCCGCCAAGGCGCTGCGGGCGGGCGTCGTGGAGACCACCGAGGGCGAGCTCGGCTACGACGGCCTGGTCATCGCCACCGGAGCCGAGCCGATCACCCTGCCCGGCGACGGCCCGCAGCATGTGCTGCGGACCCTCGACGACTCGCTGGAGCTGCGGGCCAGGCTGGTCCCCGGCGCCAGTGTGGCGGTCATCGGCGCGGGCTGGATCGGCGCGGAGGTGGCCACGGCCGCCCGCCGGGCCGGGTGCGCCGTGACGGTGATCGAGGCGGCGTCCGCCCCGCTCGCGCAGGCGATCGGCGCCGAGCTCGGCGCTCGCACGCTGGGCTGGTACGACGGCATCGACCTGCGCCTCGACACCATGGTCGGCTCGGTGGACGAGGGCGGCGTGGAGCTGGTCGGCGGCGGGTTCGTGCAGGCGCACGTGGTGGTCGCCGGGATCGGCGTGCGCCCGGCCGTCGAGTGGCTCGCCGACGCCGACCTCGACCTGCACAACGGCGTCGTCACCGACGAGCACCTGCGCACCTCGATGCCGGGCGTGGTCGCGGTGGGCGACTGCGCCGCCTGGTGGTCGCGGCGCTTCGGCGCCAGGCTCCGCGTCGAGCACTGGGACACCGCCCTGAGCGCCCCCGAGGTCGCCGCCGCGACACTGCTCGGCGAGGAGGCGGTCTACGACCCGGTCCCGTACTTCTGGTCGGAGCAGTTCGGCCACATGGTCCAGTACGCGGGCCACCACCCGGCCGGCGAACGGCTGCTCTACCGGGGCAGACCAGAGGGCAAGTGGTCGGCCTGCTGGCTCACCGGCGACGACACCCTGGCCGCGGTGCTGGCCGTCGACCGGCCCCGAGACCTCGTCCAGGGCCGCAGAATCATCCAGGCGGGCCATCGTCTGGACACGGAACGCCTGGTGGATCCAGACGTACCCCTACGAGATTGTGTTGTTTGAGCAAGCGCGGCGTGTGGTAGTTGTGGTTTCGTGACGCTTTCTGTTGCACAGATCGACCGGGAGACCGACCAGCTCGTTGACGAGTGGCTCACTCTCCCCGAAGTGGCCCAGCGCCTGGGGGTTCCCCTGGGGCGGGCCAAGCAGCTCCTCAAGGACCACAAGCTGCTCGGCGTAAGGCGGGGCAGCGGCGGACCACAGGTGCCCGCGGTGTTCCTTGAAGGAAAGGACGTGATGAAGGGCCTCCCCGGCACGTTGACCGTGCTGCAGGATGCCGGCTACGACGATGTCGAGGCACTGCGCTGGCTCTTCACCCCCGACGACTCGCTTCCAGGCTCGCCCGTAGAGGCGATCAGGGCGGGTCGTCACACAGAGGTCAAACGGCGTGCCCAGGCCCTCGCTTTCTGACGCCCGCCTCTACCTGTGCACCGACGGGCGGCGTGACCGCGGCGACCTGGCCGACTTCCTCGACGCGGTGCTCGCCGCGGGCGTGGACATCGTCCAGTTGCGGGAGAAGGGGCTCGAGGCGCGCGAAGAGCTCGCGCTCCTGGAGGTCTTCCGCGACGCCTGCGACCGGCACGGCCGGCTGCTGGCGGTCAACGACCGGGCCGACATCGCCCACGCCGCCCATCCAGACGTGCTCCACCTGGGGCAGGACGACCTTCCCGTGACGGTCGCGCGAGAGATACTCGGCGACGACATCGTCATCGGACGGTCCACCCACTCCGCCGACGAGGCATCCGCCGCGGCGGTGGAGGAGGGCGTCGACTACTTCTGCTGCGGCCCGATCTGGCCCACGCCGACCAAGCCCGGCCGACACGCGCCCGGCCCGCCGCTGCTCAGGCACGCGGCGTCGCTGGGCGCCGACCGGCCGTGGTTCGGCATCGGCGGCATCGACCTGTCCAACCTGGACGAGGTCATGTCGTACGGGGTGTCCAGGGTCGTGGTCGTGCGCGCGATCACCGACGCGGAGGACCCGGGCGCCGCGGCGGCCGAGTTCGCCAAGCGGCTCACGTCCTCCGGGACGGCGGCCGGGCCGTAACGGCGCGGGTCACGTCCTGCGGGATGTGGCCGCGACGGCCAGTTCGGCCAGCGCGGTGCGGGCTTCGGGCGTGATCGGCGCCTGCTGGAGCGAGGCGAGGGCCTCGCCGAGATAGTCGCCGATCATGTCCTCGCACTCGCGCAGCGCTCCGGTGCGGTCGATGATCTCGCGCAGGGTGGCCACGCCCCGCTCGTCGAGGGCGGGGTCGCCGAGGAGGCGGCGCACCGTGTCCGCCTCCGCCGTGGAGGCCGCCGCCAGTGTGCGGGCCACGAGCATCGTCCGCTTGCCCTCACGCAGGTCGTCGCCCGCGGGCTTGCCGGTCTGCGCCGGGTCGCCGAACACGCCGAGGATGTCGTCACGCAGCTGGAAGGCGATGCCGACCCGGGTGCCGTAGGTGCTGCACAGCTCGTCCATCCACGGCTCCAGCCTGCCCGCCGCCAGCACCAGACCGAGCCTCAGCGGGTGCTCGACGGAGTATTTGCCGCTCTTGTAGAGCGCGACGCGCAGGGCCGACTCGAAGGTGTTCTCGCCGCCCGCCTGCTCCAGCAGATCCAGATACTGGCCGCACATCAGCTCGGTGCGCATGTGGTCGTGCACCGGCTGGGCCGCCGCCAGCGACTCCGCGGGCAGGCCGCTGGTGCGCCACATCTCACCCGACCAGATCAGCAGCAGGTTGCCCAGCAGGATCGCGGCCCCCTCGCCGAACTGCTCGGCCGAGCCCTGCCAGCCGGACTTCTCGTGCAGCGACTGGAAGCGGCGGTGCGCGGCCGGCATGCCGCGGCGCAGGTCGCTGCGGTCCATCACGTCGTCGTGCACGAGCGCGCTGGCCTGCAGCAGCTCCAGCGAGGCCGCCGCGGTGAAGACGCCCGGCACGTCGGCGCCGCCCGCGCCGCGCCAGCCCCAGTAGCAGAAGGCCGGGCGCAGCCGCTTGCCTCCCGACAGCAGGTCCTCTGCGGCCGTGCGGAGCGGCTCCAGCTCGGCGTCCCCGGTGGCGGGAAGCTGCCGTTCGACGAACTCCCTCAGGCGTCGGTCCACCTGGGCGCGCAGGTCGTCCATGCTCGCGGCGTCTGTGCTCATGCCTTGAGACTAGTGGCCGGGCACCGGCGCCCAGAGAGCGCCTCGGACGGGCCGATTCCCCTGCGGCCGGTGGTGCCGCCGGGTACCGGGTAACCTTGGGTGCATGGCGCTTGGTCGACCCTCCGTCCTGCCCGATCGTGTCCCCACCGTTCGCGAGCTTCTCGCCTCCGGAGCGCGATCGTTCTCCTTCGAGTTCTTCCCTCCCAAGACCGACGAGGGAGAGCGGCAGCTGTGGAAGGCGATCAGAGAGCTGGAGTCGCTGCGGCCGACGTTCGTCTCGGTGACCTACGGCGCCGGCGGCTCCACCCGTGACCGCACGGTCGACATCGTGGAGCGGCTCGCCCACGGCACCACGCTGACGCCCGTGGCCCACTTCACCGCCGTCGACCACTCCATCCGCGAGCTGCGCCACCTGGTCGGCCGCTTCGCCGACGCCGGGGTGCGCAACATCCTCGCGGTGCGCGGCGACCCGCCCGGCGACCCGTCGGCGGAGTGGGTGCAGCACCCCGAAGGCGTCCTCTACGCCGAGGAGCTGGTGCGGCTGATCCGCCAGGCCGGCGACTTCTGCGTGGGCGTGGCAGCGTTCCCCTACAAGCATCCGCGCTCGCCGTCCATCGAGTCCGACACCGAGCACTTCGTGCGCAAGTGCGGGGCCGGGGCCGACTACGCGATCACGCAGATGTTCTTCCAGGCCGACGACTACCTGCGGCTGCGCGACCGGGTGGCGGCGCGAGGCTGTGACACCCCGATCATCCCGTGCATCATGCCGGTGACGCAGATGAGCACGATCGCCCGCTCCGAGCAGCTGTCCGGCGCGCCGTTCCCGCCGGACGTGGCGGCCCGCTTCGAGGCCGTCGCCGACGACCCGGCGGCGGTGCGCAGCCTCGGCATCGACCACGGCGCCGAGCTGTGCCAGCGGCTGCTCGACGAGGGCGCGCCGGGCATCCACTTCATCACCTTCAACCGCTCCAGCGCCTCCCGCGAGGTGTTCCAGCGCCTGCAACCGGCTCCGGCGCTGTCGGCCTGACCCGTGCCGGGGTGTTGACTGGTGGGATGATCGCTGATTTCTGGTTCGATCCTGCCTGCCCCTTCACCTGGATCACCTCCCGGTGGCTGCTCGAGGTGGCGAAGGTCCGGCCGGTCGAGATCCGCTGGCACGTGATGAGCCTCTCGGTGCTCAACGAGGGCCGCGACGACGATCCCGAAGGCGACCCCGAGGGCTATCTCTGGGTGCCGGTGCGCGTCGCCTCGGCCGTGCGGCACCTTCACGGTCAGGAGGCGCTCGGGCGCTTCTACACCGCGCTGTGGACCAGCCGCGACGACGGGCAGGACTGGATCGGCGAGCTCGAGAAGGCGCTGACCGTCGCCGGCCTGCCCGCCGGCCTCGCCGAGGCCGGCCAGACGGACACCTACGACGACCTGGTACGCGCGTCGCACGCCGAGGGCGTCGCGCTGGTCGGCGACCACGTCGGCACGCCAATCTGCGCGGTCACCGGCGCCGCTGAGGAGCGGATCGCCTTCTTCGGCCCCGTCGTCTCCCGCCTGCCCACCGGTGAGCAGGCCGGGCGGCTGTGGGACGGCACGCTGCTGGTGGCGGGCACCCCGCATTTCCACGAGCTCAAGGGCCGGGCACATGAGGAGCCGGAGCTTCCGTGACCGGGGGGCCGCCACCCGCCCGCAGGGGGACCGGGCGGGTGGCGCTGGGGGAAGGCGAGCGGAGAGTAAAGTGAACGCCACTCTCTGTCATGCACTGTGCCCGTCGCGGTGCGGATTCAACCCTCAGCGGGTCAAGCGGTGGCCAGGGGGAGCGGAGAGCCGACGATCGCGTACTCCTCGTGGCCGCCGGGGAAGACGAACCCGCTCAGCAGGTCCGTGAAGCCCATGCCGGCGTAGAGGTGGCGGGCGGCCGTCGGCTGGTCGTGCGTGGACAGCACCGCGGAGCGCTCCGGGCGGCCCGCGCACAAGGTGTTGATCATCGAGCGGCCGATCCCCTTGCCCTGGTAATCGGGATGGACGTGGATCTCGGCCAGCTCGAACGCGTGCCCCATCCAGGCCTCGGCCACCTGATGGCCGGCCCGTTCCTCCAGTGCCCGGTAGACCACGTCGTGCCACCACTGGCCCGCCACGCCGCGGAACCCGTAGGCGAACCCCACCACAAGGGGGGCCGCCGACGCCGTTCCGGCCGTGGCGGTAAGCGGCAAATCGTGCCATTCTGCGAAATAGCACTGGAAATAGGGATATGTCCCATGATTTCGCATGATGGTCTTGCGGCCGGCGATCTGCTCCGCGGGCGGGCGCATGGCGGCGGCGTAAATCTCGATCACCGTGTCCAGGCGTTCGGCGAACTCGGCGGGGCCCGCTCCGCGAAACTCGATCACCGTCGAACCCTACTCCCGTCCCGCACGCCTCACTCGACGTCGACGGGCGTGCCACCGGTCATGCGCACGAGCTCGTCGAACGTGGTCGGGAAGACCGTGTGCGGATGGCCCCCGGCCGCCCAGACCTGCTCGTGCTTGCTCAGCCAGTTGTCCACCAGCGTCCGCACCGGCGCCGGATGCCCGACCGGTGCCACTCCGCCGATCGGCTGCCCGGTGGCCTGCCTGACAAACTCCGGCGTCGCCCGCCCCACCTTCTGGACGCCCGCCGTGCGGGCGATCAGCTCCACGTCCACGCGGTGCGCGCCGCTCGTGAGCACGAGCAGCGGCTCGCCGTCCGCTTCGAAGATCAGACTGTTGGCGATGGCGCCGACCTCGCAGCCCACCTGGGCCGCCGCGGTGGCCGCGGTGGGCGCCTTCTCGGGCAGTACCACGATCTCACCGGCGACTCCGAGGCTGCGGAGCGCGTTTTCCACCCGTATCGCGTTAGCGGGCAACTTCTCTGGCATGCGCACACTCTAAACAGATTGACCACTGGATTACGCGGTCTCGTGGTGGTGTAGGGTCCTTTGATTCTCTTGTTAATGATTTGAGAGGTGGTTGTGGTGAGGGCTCGACGGCTGGCAGGGGTAACCGCTCTCCTGGCGGCGGGAGCCGTCGCACTCGCGGGCTGCGGCACGGCCGCCACCGAGGCGCCGCAGCCACTCGCCGCGCGGATCACGGCACCCGCGCCCTCCTCCGGCGCCGTGGGTGCCGGCGCCGGCCCCACCGCGCCAGTCACCGCGCCCGTCACCGCGCCGGACGGCAAGCTCAAGCTCGGCGCCAAGGGCAAGGCGGTCGTCTGGCTGCAGAGGCGCCTCAAGGAGCTGGGCTACCGCCCGGGCAAGATCGACGGCCGCTACGGCGGCACCACGCTGGCGGCGGTGTGGGCGTTCCAGAAGGTGAACGGCGTCAAGCCGACCAGCACCGTCGGCCGCGCCACCTGGTCGGCGCTGGAGGTGCCGAAGAGCCCAAGGGTGCTGGTCAGGAACGGCAAGGCCACCCGCGCCGAAGTCGACCTCACCAAGCAGGTCATGGTCCTGTACGTCCGCGGCGAGGTGAAGCTCATCACGCACGTCTCCTCCGGCAGCGGCATCCCCTACTGCGAGACCACCACCTGGCAGGGCAAGGAGCAGCGCTTCTGCGGCTCGGCCGGCACGCCGACCGGCAACTACCGGACCACTTGGCGCCGGGACGGCTGGCACAAGTCCTACCTCGGCCAGCTCTACAACCCGATCTTCTTCAACGGCGGCATCGCCTTCCACGGCGCGCTGTCGGTGCCGCTGTATCCGGCTTCGCACGGCTGCGTCCGCATGCCGATGAACGTCGCCGAGGAGCTCCCCGGCCTGCTCGGCGCGGGCGTCCCGGTACACGTGCGCGGCAAGTTCCGCCGCTGACCGTGCCGGTGCCGGGCCTGTCGCGGCCCGCCCGGCTCAGGCCGCGCCGCGCCCGCTGCCGGGCAGGTCGTGCAGGCCGCGCACGGCGATCTCGGCGGCACGGCGCACCGCCTCCCACACCTGCTCGCTGGGATCGCCGCCCGTGAGGCTGGCCATGGCGGCGAGCTTGACCGCGCCGATCAGCGAGCCGACGACCGCGGCCGACTCCACGAGGTCCAGCTCGTCCGGGTAGGCCTCCCGCAGGGCCCGCGCGAGCTGGAGCTGGCTGTCGAACAGCAGGTGCAGGGCGCGGGCCTGGAGCGCGGGGACGGTCATCATCAGGTCGAGCCGCGCCTGCGCCTCCTCCAGACCGAAGTTGTCCTCGCGACCGGCCCAGTCGAGGCTGCTCTGCACCACGCGGAGCAGCAGGGCCGCCACCGGCTCTCCCGGCATCCTGTCGTGGAGCAGGGCCAGCGCGCCACCCGTCCGCTCCTGGCTGTCGTGGAAGATCACGTCTTCCTTGCTCGCGAAGTAGCTGAAGAACGTCCGCGTTGACACCTCGGCCTCGGCCGCGATCTCCGCGATCGTGGTCTCCTCGTAGCCCTTCTCGTTGAACAGCCGGAGCGCGGCATGCACCAGCGCCCGGCGCGTGCGCTGCTTCTTGCGCTCCCGCAGGCCCACCATGGGCGAACTCTACTGCATCGATACGCGTATTTCACTCATTGCAATTTTGCACTCGATGTTGTTTCGTGGGAGGGAGAACGGGAGAGGAGACCTTGACATGACCGAACTGACCCTGACCACCGAACGCGAGCGTCCCTTCGATCCGCCCGACGCATACACGCGCATCCGACAACAGGCCGCCGTGCACCCCATGACCTACGCCGACGGCCACCTCGGCTGGCTGGTCACCGGTTACGCGGCGGCCCGCGCCGTGCTCGCCGACCCGCGCTTCAGCAACCGGCCCGAGCTCATGCACCCGCCGCTCCCCAGCCGGATCGAACTCGCCGAGGAGGTGCGCGAGCAGCAGTTCAAGGTGCCGCCCGGCTTCTTCCTGCGCATGGACGCCCCGGAGCACACCCGGTTCCGCAAACTGCTGACCGGCCAGTTCACCGTCCGCAGGATGAAGCAGCTCGAGCCCAGGATCCAGGAGATCGCCGAGTCCTGCCTGGACGCCATGGAGGCCGCCGGGCCGCCGGTCGACCTGGTCAGCGCCTTCGCGCTGCCCATCCCGTCGCTGGTGATCTGCGAGCTGCTCGGGGTGCCGTACGAGGACAGGGCGCAGTTTCAGGACGACTCCAAGATCCTGGTCAATCTCGAGACCAAGGCGGAGGACGCGATCGGCGCGCTCGGCAGGATCTCCGCGTACCTGTACGGGCTGATCCAGCGCAAGCGCGCCGAGCCCGAGGACGACCTGCTCAGTGGCCTGGTGGCGGGCGGCGAGCTGAACGACGAGGAGCTGACCGGCGTCGCGGTCCTGCTGCTGATCGCGGGACACGAGACCACCGCCAACATGCTCGGCCTCGGCACCTACGCGCTGCTCACCAACCCCGACCAGCTCGCCGCCATGCGCGACGACCCGGCACTGGTGGACAACGGCGTCGAAGAGCTGCTCCGCTACCTCACCATCATCCACCTGGGCCCGATCAGGACCGCCCTGGAGGACGTCGAGATCGAGGGCCACCTGATCAGGAAGGGCGACGCGGTCACCCTGCACCTGCCGGTGGTCAACCGGGACCCGGCCAAGTTCCCGGGCGCCGACCGCCTCGACGTCACCCGCGAGGCCACCGGCCACCTGACCTTCGGGCACGGCATCCACCAGTGCCTCGGCCAGCAGCTCGCCCGGGCGGAGATGCGCATCGGCTACAGTGCGCTGCTGCGCCGACTGCCTGGCCTACGCTTGGCCGTACCACCTGAGGAGGTGCCCATGCGCTCGGACATGAGCATTTACGGAGTGCACCGCCTCCCCGTCACCTGGTAGGAATCATGAAGATCGAAGCCAACGCCACCCTGTGCATCGGAGCGGGCATGTGCGCCCTCACGGTGCCGCAGGTGTTCGACCAGAGCGAGGACGAGGGCACGGTCGTGCTCCTTCAGCAGGCCCCGTCCGCCGACCTGGAGGAGGCGGTGCGCCGCGCCGTCAACCTCTGCCCGTCGGGCGCCATATCGGTCGTCTGACCCCCGATGACGGCCGCCGCCACGGTGGCGGCCGTCTCAGAACGCCGCCCCCTGTCCGTTCGTGCCTGGACCGGTGACGGCGTAGACGCGGGTCGTGCCGAACACGCCGCCGACCGTTCGCCGCCTGGGCGCCACCGTGCGCAGGTGCCGGAAGCGGCCGGTTCCGAGCAGGAACGGCTCCTCGACGGGATTGAAGTAGACCAGCGTGATCGGGCGCGGGCACCGGTCGGCCGAGGCGATCAGCCTCTCCATGGCCATGGCGAAGATCGCACCCCTGAACGGGTTGTTGAGGAACACCACGCTCACGTCGTCCGGGATCGCGAACTCCAGCGCGTCGGATTGCACGAACTCCACACTCCCGGCACGCACCCGGAGCCGGGTGCTCGCCAGATTGGCCCGCGCGACCTCGGTGAGCTCCGGCGACAGCTCGACGCCGATCACCCGCCTGAACGGATAGCTGCTGGCAGCCTCCAGCGCCATCCGGCCCTTGCCCGCGCCGAGGTCCACGAACACGTCCCGCTCGCCCACGTCCCGGGGCGGCAGCGCGCGCCGCAACGTGCCCCAGTGGGCGGGGGAGTAGTAGACCCGCTCCGGGTGGTCGAGCCCGAAGTCGGCCAGGTCGGCGAAGTCGGCGGTGCTGACGCCGTACCTCTGGTCGTACAGCAGCCTGGACAGCCGCTGGCGCACCCTGCGCAGGGCCACCGGCCCGCCGAGGTGCATCACCTCCTCGCCGAGCTGCAGTTGCGCCTCCCAGGCCAGCGCGGCGGGCGCGCCCAGCGCGAGCGCCCCCACCAGCAGCGGGACGCGCCCCCGCGCGGCGCCGGCGAATCTGCTCCACGCGGGGGCGAGGGGGTTCGGCCGGCTCGCGGGGTAGTCGACGGTCATGGGGGTCTCCTCGCAGGAGTCGGCTGGTGGCGGGTCGTCATGAGGGGCGATCAGCCGCGATCCTGGAGTTGGTCTCGGCGGCCACGCGGTTCGCCTGCCGGCAGATCACCAGCAGGCCGCCCACGAGCAGGAGGGCCTGGCCGGTCACGACCGCGGCTTCGGCGGCGTCCGGCGGGCCCAGCACGAGCTCGGCCACGACGGAGACGGCGACGACCATGACCATGAGCAGCGCGAGGCGGCGCATCGGCGCCTTCGCCCACGCGTGGGCGGCGTCCCAGGCCTCGCGGGACGCGAGCGTCTGCCGGGTGCGCAGGCCCGCCAGCCCGTTGCGAGAGTCGACGGCGCCCGACTCGTCGTAGAGGGGAATGATGAGCAGGGCCAGCGCGGGAAGAGTGAGGATCGCGGTCATGAGGATCGAGCCCATGCTGGCATCGTAGCCAGGACGGGTGCGGGCGCCAGTGCGATCAGTGAGAGGCCCCGTCCCTCTCACGCCGGGACGCTGCCGGGCGTTCGCCCGGACCGTGCTAGTGCGTCTTGTACGGCGCCGGAACGGGTATTTCCGTCATGGTCATCGAACCTGTGTTCGTGGAACAGGTTGACACCGAACGTGATCGAAATTATGTTCGACCTAGTGACGTGAGGCTCGCGGCTCACGTCGAAGGACCTGGTCGCGGGCCATCGCTTCCCCCAAGCGAGACCCCGCGATCAGGCTCCACGGGCGAAGGGCGCGTCCTCGTCGTCGGCGGAGACGAGTGGGCGTGTCCTGGCCGGACGGGGAGAGGGGAAGCTCCTCGTCCGGCCAGCCCGGCGGAATTGTCGGTGGAGTCTGCGAGTCTGGGCTTCACCGGTGGAGACGCCGGGAGTCGCCCACGACTCGAAGGAGGCGAGCAAGATGGCACCACGGCTCAGAGATACGCCCGGGCCCCGGCCTTCGCCTGCGGTTCGGGCACATTTGACTGATTCGCGTTCCTGCCTGGCGGAGGCGGCTGCGGCCCGCACCCCTGCATCGCGCTACGTGGCGGCGCACCTGGCGGCGCTGCGAGCGGCCGCGGCGATCCTCGCCGCCCGCCCGAAGCCCACGGAAGGCCGCAGGCGACGGCTGCGCAGCGCCTGGGAGCTGCTGCCCGAGGCAGAGCCCCAGCTCGCCGAGTGGGCCGCCTACTTCGCCGTGAGCGCCGCCAAGCGCGCCGCCGCCGAGGCCGGCATGGTCCGGGGCGTCAGCGCCGCGGACGCGGACGAGCTCCTGGCCGAGGCGGACACCTTCGTCTGCACCGTCGAGGACATCCTCGGCGTCCCCGCCCAGCCCCAGCTTCCCGTGGACGTGCCCCTGGCGGGCTGACACCCCACCCACCCCCCACGAGCGCCCCCGTCTCCGAGGGCACCACTTCCTCACCTCCCGAGGCATGACGAGGGCCAGGCGAACGTTCGTTCCGCACGAACACCGCGCCGGTGGGATGTCACCGCCACCACCCCAGCCACCACCCCAGCCACCCCGCCCGTGCCTGCCCGCACGGGTCCCTGCCCGCGCCTTTGCCCGCGCCCACATCGGTTGTGCCTACGCCCGGCCCGCGCACACGACCCGCACCGCCTGCCCACGCCCGCACTGGCTGCCCGCACTGGTCGTGCGCCCGGCCGCACGGGTGCCCACGCCACCCTTCTGCGCCCGGCCGCACGGCTGCTCCGCAGCACCGGTCGTGCCCGGTTGCACGGCCCTGCCCAAGTGATTTCGCGCCTCAGAGCGGGGACAAGTTGTCGGTGTCCGGGAGCCGCCCGGCGATCGCTGGAGCAACCGGAGACGCCGGTGTGGTGCTCGTTCTCCGGGGCGTTGATCTGGACGCGAGTCCCGGTGGGACTGCGTGCCGTGCCGAGCCTGCCTGCCCCACCTCGACGTGCCCGGGGGGCCGGAAACCTGCCTGAGGGCTCGCCTGCGGTCGGTGGGGTTCCGCTTCACGGTGTCTCGCGGGGCGCGCTCGGACGGCGGCGTGGGACGCGGTGAGCGGTTCGGCGGTGGGTGGGGAGGGGCCCGGGTGCGCGAAAGGGGCGCGCCGTGGGTGCGGCGCGCCCCTTTCGCGATGTGCGGAGGGTGTCAGAAGGACTCGACGGCCCGGCGGGCCTCGGCGTCGAGGACGCCCCAGCTGATGAGCTCCTCGGTCAGCTCGCTCGGCGACTTGTCATAGATCACGGCCAGGGAGCGCAAGTCCTCCTGGCGGATGGACAAGACCTTGCCGTTGTAGTCGCCGCGCTGGCTCTGGATCGTCGCGGCGTAGCGGGCGAGGGCACCCGCCTTCTCCTTCGGCAGTGTGGCAAGCCGCTCCAGGTCGATCACAAGTTTCGGGGTCGGCCCGAGCGGGCTGGGTGCGGCACCACCGGGCAGCAGCTCCGAGACGGGCACTCCGTAGAAGTCGGCAAGCTCGGCAAGCTTCTGCACCGTGACCGCACGGTCGCCACGCTCGTACGAGCCAACGACGACGGCCTTCCACCGGCCGCGCGACTTCTCCTCGACTCCGTGCAGGGACAGGCCCTGCTGGGTGCGGATGGCGCGGAGTCGTGCACCCAGCGACTTTGCGTACTCAGACGGCATTTGTGTGGCCCCCCGGCTCTCGTATGTGTAGCTCTTAGTAGATTGTGCTCCCTTGCGGCGAATGCCTGAGCCACCGGGGGTCCGGTGCCGGGGTTCGGCACCATTCGGTGGCGATGGCCCCTGGTCTGCTCCAGGGCGCCGCGCGGTTTCGGTTACGCACAGTGACGGTAAAGGGGTGGACGCCGAAGGTCAAGCTGATTGGAAAAAAGATGCCGAATCCGGTCCGGTATGGAACGCCTCATAGGTCCCCGATGTCCCACTGGTAACGGTACTTCGGCACAGTTTGCCGAGTGTCCGGCCGTCAGGCCGCAAGGGTCAGGTCTGGCGCGTGAGAATCATGACGGGGCGGGTCGCGGCCCGGACGATCTTGATGCTGGTGTCGCCGAGGAAGACCCGCCGCAGGGGGCCAGAGTCGCTGGAGGCGCAGATGATGAGCTCGCCCGGCAGCCAGACGCCGGAGTGCACGGCCTGGGGGACGCTCCTGCCCTCCAGGATCTCCACCTCGACCTCGGCGCGCCGGCGGTGCCCGCGGGCCGCGGCCTTGAGGTCCGCGGTCGCCTGGTCGCGCAGCCGCAGCAGCATGTCCTCCTCGACCTTGGCCGGCTTGGCGCTGCTGACCAGGAGCGTGACCAGCCGCAGCGGGAGATCGAGGGCGCCCGCGAGCCCGGCCGCGTTCTTGAGGAGCGGGTCGGCGCAGGGACCGCGCCGGTAGGCGACGGTGATCCGTTCCAGCGCGGGCGGCGGGGCCTCGGAGTAGCCGAGCGGGGCGAGGACCACCGGCACCGGTGAGGCGTGCAGGAGCTGGTCGGCGGTGCTGCCGAGGGCGATGCGGCCGACGGTGCCGCCCGGCGCCGAGCCGATCACGACCGCGGCGGCGCCGCGCTTGCGCGCCAGCTCCACCAGCCCTCGCCCGCTGCCCTTGTGCGTGTGGGTGATGTAGTCGGCGTCGTCGCCCGCCAGCTCGCGCGCCTGCGCGAGGGCGGCGGTGGCCTGCTCCTCCAGGTAGGCGGCCCACGCGCTCGCGTCGGCCCTGGCCGGTCCCGGCGCGCCCCATGCGGGCGGCTTCACGGTCGCCACCGTCAGGTGCGCGCCTGTCTGCCTGGCCAGGAGTACGGCCAGCGCCAGCCCGTCGCGCCCCTGCGGCTGAGGGATGAAACCGGTCAGCAGGTTGTCGAACTTCATCAGGACACCTCGGCGTTCAGCCGCGAGTGGCGGTAGCCGTACAGGAAGTAGCAGATCACGCCCACGAGCATCCACAGCCCGAACGCCACCCAGGTGACGCCGGCCAGGCCGGCCATCACCAGGAAGCAGAAGATGGTGCCGAGGACGGGCGTGAGCGGGAACAGCGGGGTCCGGAAGCTGCGCGGCAGGTCGGGGCGGCGATAGCGCAGGATGAGCACGCCGACGTTGACGATCGCGAACGCGAACAGGGTGCCGATGCTGGTCGCCTCGGCGAGCTGGCCGAGCGGGATCAGCCCGGCCAGCACGGAGATGAACGCGGTGACGATGAGCGTGTTGGCGACCGGCACCTGGCGGCGCGGGTTCACCCGCTGGAAGATGCGCGGGATGAGCCCGTCGCGGGACATGGCGAACAGGATGCGGGTCTGGCCGTACATGACCGTCAGCACCACGCTGGCGATCGCGATCACCGCGCCGAACGACACGATGAGGCCCGCCCAGGTGCCGCCGGTGGCCACGTCCGCGATCAGCGACAGGCTCGCCTCGGTGCTGTCGGGGTCGAAGTCGGTCCACGGCATGGCGCCGATGGCGCTCAGCGCGACCAGCACGTAGAGCAGCGTCACGATGCCCAGCGACAAGATGATGGCCAGAGGCAGGTCGCGGCGGGGGTTCTTGGCCTCCTCACCCGCGGTGGAGGCGGCGTCGAAGCCGATGTAGGAGAAGAACACCTGGGAGGCGGCGGCCGTCACGCCCGCGACGCCCATCGGCGCGAAGGGGCTGAAGTTCCCGGCGCTGAAGCCGGCGAACGCGACCGCGCAGAAGAAGACCAGCACGGCGATCTTGATCAGCACGAACACCGCGTTGGCCGAGGCGCTCTCCGACGCACCGCGCAGCAGCAGCCAGGTGGCCAGCACCACGATCAGGATCGCGGTGACGTTCACCACCCCGCCGTCCTGGCCGGGGGAGCGGGTGATCGCGTCGGGCAGGCTCCAGCCGAACAGGCTCTCCAGGAAGGCGTTGAGGTATTCGCCCCAGCCCACGGAGACCGCCGCGACCGAGACGGCGTACTCCAGCATGAGGCACCAGCCGCAGATCCAGGCCACGATCTCGCCCATGGTGGCGTACGCGTAGGAGTAGGAGGAGCCGGACACCGGGATGGTCCCGGCCAGCTCGGCGTACGACAGGGCGGAGAACAGCGCCGTGATGGCGGCCAGCACGAACGCCAGCACCACCGCAGGGCCGGCCTTGGGCACGGCCTGGCCGAGGATGACGAAGATGCCGGTGCCGAGCGTGGCGCCGACGCTGAAGAGCGTGAGCTGCCACAGGGACATGGTGCGGCGCAGTTCGCCGCCCTCGCCGTGGCCGCCTTCGGCCACGATGCGCTCGGTCGGCTTGGTGCGGAACAAAGCTCTCGCCAGTGACACCTCAAGACCTCCTCGACGCCTAAAGCGTGCTGGTCAGCGGCCATCTGGCGTTCGGTGTGACGATCGTTCCCGCGTAGCCGCCGAGTATGCGCTCCGCCTCGTCCAGCTTGCCGATGGCCGCCATGTCGCCGGTCGTCTCGACGAACCGGCAGACAGCCTCCACCTTCGGCCCCATCGAGCCTGCGGGGAAGTCCATGGCGCGCAGCTCGTACGGGGTGGTGTGCGCGATCTCCTCCTGCCGCGGCGTGCCGAAGTGCTTCATGACGCGCGGCACGTCGGTGAGGATCAGGAACGCGTCGCAGTCGAGCGCCTCGGCCAGCATGGACGCGGTGAGGTCCTTGTCGACGACGGCCTCCACGCCCGACAGGCGGCCCTGCGCGTCGCGGATGACCGGGATGCCGCCGCCGCCCGCGCAGACGATCACCACGCCCTCGCGGACCATCTTGCGCACCAGCCGGGTCTCCACCACGCGCTGCGGAGCGGGGGAGGGGACGACGCGGCGCCAGTGGTGGGGCCCGTCGGGCTTGACGGTCCAGCCGTACTCGGCGGCCAGCTTCTCGGCCTCCTCGCGCTCGTACACCTGGCCGACGAACTTGGTCGGGTCGTCGAAGGCCGGGTCCACCGCCGACACGAGGGTCTGCGTGACCATGGCCAGGACCTGCCTGCCCGGCAGCGCGTTCTGCAGCGCCTGGAGCAGCCAGTAGCCGATCATGCCCTGCGTCTGCGCGCCGAGCGTGTCGAACGGGTACGGCCTGGTCAGGTTCGGGTCCGCGGCGCTCTCCAGGGCCAGCATGCCGACCTGGGGGCCGTTGCCGTGGGTGATGATCAGCTCGTGCTTCCTGGCGAGCTGGGCGAGCGTCTTGACCACGGTGCGCAGGTTGCCCATCTGGGCGTCCGCGTCCGGGCTCTGGCCCCTGCGCAGCAGCGCGTTGCCGCCGAGTGCGACGATGACCCGCATCCCGTCCGCCTCCCGTCAGATGCCGTCGCGCTCGAGCGGGCAGCTCATGCAGCGCGGCCCGCCGCGCCCTCTGCCGAGCTCGCTGCCCCGGATCGTGATGACCTCGATGCCGTTGTCGCGCAGGTAGTTGTTGGTGGTGGTGTTGCGCTCGTAGGCGATGACCACGCCGGGTTCGACGGCGAGCCCGTTGCAGCCGTCGTCCCACTGCTCACGCTCGGCGGCGTAGACGTCCTGGGTCGGCGTGAGCACCGTGATCTCCGGCAGGTCCAGCGCGTGGGCGATGGCCCGGTGCATGTCCTGCGGGGGATGGTCGGTGACCTCGAGCTCCTTGTCGGTGCGCCCCGGCTCGATCGTGTAGGCGGGCAGCATGCCGAGCCCCGCGTACTGGGTGAAGACCCCCGCGTCCAGCATCGTCATGACGGTGTCGAGATGCATGAACGCGCGGCGCTTCGGCATGTCGAGCGCCACGATCCTGGTGGCCGAGCCGGCCCTGAAGAGGTTGCGGGCGAGCATCTCGACGGACTGCGGCTGGGTGCGCTCGCTCATCCCGACGAGCACCGCGCCCCGGCCGATGACCAGCACGTCGCCGCCCTCCAGGGTGGCGGGCGCCACCGCCTGGCCGGGCATCCAGACGTGGTAGCCGCTCTGCCCCGGCCGGCCGAACCCGTCGGCGAACGTCGGGTGGAACTCGTAGATCGCCTCCATGTTCACCGTCTCGCGCATCCGCGCCTTCTTCTTCATCGCGTTGATCGACACGCCGTCGTACACCCAGCAGGAGGTGTCGCGGGTGAACAGGTGGTTCGGCAGCGGCGGCAGGATGAAGTCGTCCGGGCCCATCGTGTGCAGGACCACCGACTTGGGGGAGCAGCCCAGCGCCGCCAGCTCGCGCACGGTGATGCCCCCGGTCAGGTAGGTGCCGAGGGTGGCGGAGTCCATCGCGTCGAGGGTGTTGCGGATGTCGTCGACGGCGACCGGGCCGAGCCAGCGCTCGTCGACGACAGCGTCCAGGATGTGCTTGCGCGCCTCGGGGATCTCGACGGTCTCCCGCAGCAGGTCCGAGAGCATGTGGATCTGGATGCCGCGCCCGCGCAGCACCTGCTGGAACTCCTCGTGCTCCTCCATCGCCCGCTGCACCCACAGCACGTCGTCGAAGAGGAACGCGTCCTTGTTGGTGGGGGTGAGCCGTTTGAGTGCCAGCTCCGGCTTGTGCAGGAGGACCTGGTGCAGCCGGCCCACCTCCGAATCGACATGGAATGTCATCTTTCGTCTATCCCCCAAACGCCGGTCGTCACGCCAGGCGGGGCGCATCCCCCGGCGAGTTGTGGCTGGTAGCGCCTGGTACTGTGTGTCGCGACCAACACCCTTTAAGACCCGTCCCGTGAGGCGGGAAAGGTGGTGAATCCCTCATGTCCGAATCCAGGGCCGTTCTCGAAGGCCCCGACATCCATCGGGCGCTGACCCGGATAGCGCACGAGATCCTCGAGCGCACCAAGGGCGCCGACGAAGTCGTCCTCCTCGGCATCCCCACCCGCGGCGCCACGCTGGCCCGCCGGCTGGGCGACCGGATCGAGCAGTTCGAAGGGGTCAAGATCCCCGTCGGCTCCATCGACATCACCATGTACCGCGACGACCTGCGGCTGAAGCCGGCCCGCCCGCTGGGCCGCACCGAGCTCCCCTCCGACGGCGTCGACGGCAAGATCGTCGTCCTCGTCGACGACGTCCTCTACTCCGGCCGCACGGTCCGCGCCGCGCTCGACGCGCTCAACGACCTCGGCCGCCCCGTCGCCGTCCAGCTCGCCACCCTCGTCGACCGCGGCCACCGCGAGCTGCCCATCCGCGCCGACTACGTCGGCAAGAACCTGCCGACCGCCAAGAGCGAGAAGGTCAAGGTCTTCCTGCAGGAGACCGACGGGCGCGACGCCGTGATCCTGATGAAGGAGGCCGCCAAGTGAACCGGCACCTGATCTCCGCGGGCGACCTCACCAAGGACGACGCGCTGCTCATCCTGGACACCGCCGAGGAGCTGGCCAGGGTCTCGGAACGATCCATCAAGAAGCTGCCCACGCTGCGCGGCCGCACGGTGGTCAACCTGTTCTTCGAGGACTCCACCCGCACCCGCATCTCCTTCGAGGCCGCGGCCAAGCGGCTGTCCGCCGACGTGATCAACTTCTCCGCCAAGGGCTCCAGCGTCTCCAAGGGCGAATCGCTCAAGGACACCGCGCTGACCCTGGAGGCGATGGGCGCCGACGCCGTCGTCATCCGGCACAGCGCCTCGGGCGCCCCGCACCGCCTGGCCAACTGGGTGCACGGCAGCGTGGTCAACGCCGGCGACGGCACCCACGAGCACCCCACCCAGGCGCTGCTCGACGCCTTCTCGATGCGCCGCCGCCTGGGCAACCTCGACGGGCGCAGGATCACGATCGTCGGCGACGTGCTGCACAGCCGGGTGGCCCGCTCCAACGTGCTCCTGCTGCACACCCTCGGCGCCGACGTCACCCTCGTCGCGCCGCCCACGCTGCTGCCGGTCTCCGTCGGCACCTGGCCCTGCGAGGTCTCCTACGACCTCGACGCGGTGCTGGCCAAGTCGGACGTGGTGATGATGCTGCGGGTGCAGAAGGAGCGGATGAACGCCGCCTACTTCCCCAGCGAGCGCGAGTACTCCCGCCGCTACGGCCTCGACCGCGCCCGCTTCGCCAAGATGCCCGACGACGCCATCGTGATGCACCCCGGTCCGATGAACCGGGGCATGGAGATCGCCGCCGAGGTGGCAGACTCCCCGCGCTCGACCATCGTCGAGCAGGTCGCCAACGGGGTGACCATCCGCATGGCCGTGCTGTACCTGCTCCTCGGGGGAGAGATCGCGTGATAATTCGCAACGTACGGATCCTCGGCGGCGAGCCCGCCGACATCCGCGTCCAGGACGGGCTCGTCACCGAGATCGGCCCCGGCCTCCTGGGCGACGACGAGCTCGTCGACGGAGGCGGCGCCATCGCCCTGCCCGGCCTGGTCGACCTGCACACCCACCTGCGCGAGCCCGGCCGGGAGGACGCCGAGACCGTCCAGACCGGCACCCAGTCGGCCGCCCGCGGCGGCTACACCGCCGTGCACGCCATGGCCAACACCTCGCCCGTCGCCGACACCGCCGGCGTGGTCGAGCAGGTCTGGCGGCTCGGCCGTGAGTTCGCCCACTGCGACGTGCAGCCCGTCGGCGCCGTCACCGTCGGCCTGGAGGGCAGGCAGCTCGCCGAACTCGGCGCGATGGCCGACTCCGCCGCCCGGGTCCGCGTCTTCTCCGACGACGGCAAGTGCGTCTCCGACGCGGTGCTCATGCGCCGCGCCCTCGAGTACGTCAAGGCGTTCGACGGCGTCATCGCCCAGCACGCCCAGGAGCCCAGGCTCACCGAGGGCGCGCAGATGAACGAGGGCGACGTCTCCGGCAGGCTCGGCCTGACCGGCTGGCCGGCCGTCGCCGAGGAGGCGATCATCGCCCGCGACTGCCTGCTGGCCGCGCACGTCGGCTCCCGGCTGCACGTCTGCCACGTGTCCACGGCCGGCTCGGTGGAGATCCTGCGCTGGGCCAAGTCCAAGGGCTGGAACGTCACCGCCGAGGTCACCCCGCACCACCTGCTGCTCACCGACGACCTCGTCGAGGACTCGCCGGGCGGCGCCTACAACCCCATCTACAAGGTCAACCCGCCGCTGCGCACCCGCTCCGACGTGGAGGCGCTGCGCGCCGCCCTCGCCGACGGCACGATCGACATCGTCGCCACCGACCACGCACCCCACCCGGTCGAGGACAAGGAGACCGAGTGGTCGGCCGCGGCCATGGGCATGGTCGGCCTGGAGACCGCGCTCAGCGTCGTGCAGGAGGCCATGGTCGAGACCGGGCTGCTCGACTGGGCCGGCGTCGCCGAGCGCATGTCGGCCGCGCCCGCGCGCATCGGCCGCCTGTCCGGTCACGGCCGGCCGATCGAGGCCGGCGCGCCCGCCAACCTCACCCTGTACGACCCGTCCGCCCGCACCGAGGTGGACCCCTCCGCCTTCGCGTCCAAGAGCCGCAACACCCCGTACGCCGGCATGACGCTGCCCGGCCGGGTAGTGGCGACGTTCCTGCGGGGCAAGCCCACCGTTCTCGAAGGGAAGCTGGTGTGACAAATCCCGCGACCGGCGCGGTGCTCGTGCTGGAAGACGGCCGGGCATTCCACGGAACGCCCTACGGCGCCGTCGGCGAGACCTTCGGCGAGATGGTCTTCAACACCGGCATGACCGGCTACCAGGAGACCCTGACCGACCCCTCCTACCATCGCCAGATCGTCGCGATGACCGCCCCGCACATCGGCAACACCGGCGTCAACGACGAGGACCCCGAGTCGGGCCGCGTCTGGGTCGCCGGCTACGTCGTGCGCGAGCCCTCGCGCGTGGTGTCGAGCTGGCGGGCCGACCGCTCGCTCGACGACTACCTCAAGGAGCAGGGCGTCGTCGGCATCGCCATCCCCGGCACCCGCGCGCTCACCCGCCACCTGCGCGAGCGCGGCGCCATGCGGGCCGGCATCTTCACCGCGCCCGCCGAGCCGCTGGAGGACCTCGTCGAGCGGGTCCGGCAGGCGCCCGCCATGGCAGGCGCCGACCTGGCCGCCGAGGTGGCCACCACCGAGCCGTACGTCGTTCCCGCCCTGGGCGCCAAGCGGTTCACGGTCGCGGCCGTGGACCTCGGCATCAAGGGCATGACGCCGCACCGGATGGCCGAGCGCGGCTGCGAGGTGCACGTGCTGCCGGCCACCGCCACGTTCGAGCAGATCATGGCGATCCGGCCGGACGGCGTGTTCCTCTCCAACGGCCCCGGCGACCCCGCCACCGCCGACGTCTCCGCGCTGCGCGCCGTGCTGGAGGCCCGCGTGCCGTTCTTCGGCATCTGCTTCGGCAACCAGCTCTTCGGCCGCGCGCTGGGCCTTTCCACCTACAAGCTGCGCTACGGCCACCGGGGCGTCAACCAGCCCGTCCAGGACGTACGGACGGGCAAGGTGGAGATCTCCGCCCACAACCACGGCTTCGCGGTCGAGGCGCCGCTGGACGGGCCGTTCGACACCCCGTACGGGCCGGCCGAGGTCAGCCACGTCAACCTCAACGACCGCTGCGTCGAAGGGCTGCGGCTGCTCGACGGGCGCGCGTTCAGCGTCCAGTACCACCCCGAGGCGGCCGCGGGCCCGCACGACGCGGCCTATCTGTTCGACGAGTTCTGTGAGGTCATGAGCCGTGCCCAAGCGTGAGGACATCAGGTCGGTCCTGGTGATCGGCTCCGGGCCGATCGTGATCGGACAGGCGTGCGAGTTCGACTACTCCGGCACCCAGGCCTGCCGCGTGCTGCGCGACGAGGGGTTCCGCGTGATCCTCGTCAACAGCAACCCGGCGACGATCATGACGGACCCCGAGTTCGCCGACGCCACCTACGTCGAGCCCATCACCCCCGAATTCGTCGAGAAGATCATCGCCAAGGAGCGACCGGACGCGCTGCTGCCGACGCTGGGCGGCCAGACCGCGCTCAACACCGCGGTCGCGCTGCACGAGGCCGGAGTGCTGGAGCGCTACGACGTCGAGTTGATCGGCGCCGACTTCGACGCCATCCAGGCCGGCGAGAACCGCGAGAAGTTCAAGGAGATCGTCGCCAAGGTCGCCCGCGAGCGCGGCCTCAACGCCGAGTCGGCGCGCTCGGTCGTCTGCCACACGATGGACGAGTGCCTGGCGGCCGTCTCCGAGCTGGGCTATCCGCTGGTGGTGCGGCCGTCGTTCACCATGGGCGGCGTCGGCTCCGGCTTCGCCTACGACGAGACCGACCTGCGGCGCATCGCCGGAGCCGGGCTCGACGCCTCGCCGACCACCGAGGTGCTCCTGGAGGAGTCCATCCTCGGCTGGAAGGAGTACGAGCTCGAGGTCATGCGCGACAGGCACGACAACGTGGTCATCGTCTGCTCCATCGAGAACATCGACCCGATGGGCGTGCACACCGGCGACAGCGTCACCGTCGCCCCGGCGCTGACCCTGACCGACCGCGAGTACCAGAACATGCGCGACGTCGCCATCGCGGTCATCCGCGAGGTCGGCGTCGACACGGGCGGCTGCAACATCCAGTTCGCGGTGGACCCGCGCACCGGACGCATGATCGTCATCGAGATGAACCCGCGCGTGTCCAGGTCGTCCGCCCTGGCCTCGAAGGCCACCGGCTTCCCGATCGCCAAGATCGCCGCCAAGCTGGCCATCGGCTACACGCTCGACGAGATCCCCAACGACATCACCAAGGAGACCCCGGCCTCCTTCGAGCCGACGCTCGACTACATCGTGGTCAAGGTGCCGCGCTTCGCCTTCGAGAAGTTCAAGGGCGCCGACCAGACGCTCACCACGCACATGAAGTCCGTGGGCGAGGCCATGGCCATCGGCCGCTCCTTCTCCGAGGCGCTGCAGAAGGCGCTGCGGTCCCTGGAGAAGAAGGACTCCTCGTTCACCTGGGCGGGCGAGATCGCCGGCAAGCAGGACCTGCTGGCCGCGTGCCGTGTCCCCCACGACGGGCGGCTGCGCACCATGCAGCAGGCCATCAGGGCGGGAGCCGGCGCCGAGGAGCTGTTCGAGGCCACCAGCATCGACCCGTGGTTCCTGGACCAGCTCTTCCTGCTGCACGAGGAGGCGCAGGAGCTCGCCGGCGCGCCTGAGCTGACCGCCGGAGTGCTCCAGCGGGCCAAGCGCCACGGCTTCAGCGATGCGCAGATCGGTGAGATCCGCGGCATCGACGAGGCCCGCGTCCGCGACCTGCGCCACGCGCTGGGCCTGCGGCCCGTCTACAACACCGTCGACACCTGCGCCGCGGAGTTCGCCGCCAAGACCCCCTACCTCTACTCGGCCTACGACGAGGAGAGCGAGGTCCCGTACGGCACCCGGCAGAAGGTCATCATCCTCGGCTCCGGCCCGAACCGCATCGGGCAGGGCATCGAGTTCGACTACGCGTGCGTGCACGCCTCCTTCGAGCTGTCCAGGGCCGGGTTCGAGACCGTCATGGTCAACTGCAACCCCGAGACCGTCTCGACCGACTACGACACCTCCGACCGGCTCTACTTCGAGCCGCTCACGCTGGAGGACGTCCTGGAGGTCGTGCACGCCGAGCAGCAGACCGGCCCGGTCGCGGGCGTCATCGTGCAGCTCGGCGGGCAGACGCCGCTCGGCCTCGCCCAGGCGCTGAAGGACGCCGGGGTGCCCGTCGTCGGCACCTCACCGGAGTCCATCCACCTGGCGGAGGAGCGCGGCGCGTTCGGCCGGGTGCTGGCCGAGGCCGCCCTGCCCGCGCCCAAGCACGGCACCGCCACCACGGTCGCCGAGGCGCTGGCCGTGGCCGAGGACGTCGGCTACCCGGTGCTCGTGCGCCCCTCCTATGTGCTGGGCGGCGCGGGCATGGCCATCGTCTACGACGACGAGACGCTCACCACCTACATGGCGGCCCAGGAGGGCGGCCACCCCGTCCTGGTCGACAAGTTCCTCGACGAGGCCATCGAGATCGACGTGGACGCCCTCTACGACGGCGCCGAGCTCTACCTCGGCGGCGTCATGGAGCACATCGAGGAGGCCGGCATCCACTCCGGCGACTCGGCGTGCGCGCTGCCGCCCATCACGCTCGGCAGCCACGACATCAAGCGCATCCGCGCCGCCACCGAGGCCATCGCCAGCGGCGTCGGCGTGCGCGGCCTGCTGAACGTCCAGTACGCGATGTCGGCCGGTGTCCTGTACGTCCTGGAGGCCAACCCGCGGGCCAGCCGTACGGTGCCGTTCGTGTCCAAGGCGACGGCGGTGCCGCTGGCCAAGGCCGCGGCCCGCGTCATGCTCGGCGCCACGCTCGCCGAGCTGCGCGCCGAGGGCATGCTGCCCGCCACCGGCGACGGCGGCACGCTCCCGCTGGACGCCTCGATCGCGGTCAAGGAGGCGGTGCTGCCGTTCAACCGCTTCCGCGGCGTCGACATCGTGCTGGGGCCGGAGATGCGCTCGACCGGCGAGGTCATGGGCATCGACGAGTTCTTCGGCATCGCCTTCGCCAAGTCCCAGGCGGCCGCCTACGGCGAACTTCCCACCAAGGGACGCGCGTTCGTATCCGTGGCCAACAGGGACAAGCGTGCGATGATCTTCCCTGTGCGGGCGCTCGCCGATCTCGGATTCGAGATCCTCGCCACCGAGGGCACGGCAGAGGTGCTGCGCCGCAACGGCGTCCGTGCCAAGATCGTGCGAAAGCACAGCGAGGGGACCGGTCCCGGAGGTGAGCCCACGAGCGTGCAGTGCATCCTCGACGGCGAGATCGACCTGATCGTCAACACGCCGTTCGGCAGCCCCGGACAGTCGGGGCCGAGGCTCGACGGCTACGACATCCGCACCGCCGCGGTCCTGCGCGGCATCCCGTGCATCACCACCGTCTCGGGGCTCGCCGCCGCGGCGGCGGGCATCCAGGCGATCGTGCGGGGCGATGTCGGCGTACGGTCCCTCCAGGAGCACGCGCAGGCACTACGGGGCTAGCTCCCCCAGGAGGTGAAGCAGACTGGCCGGCACTCCGGTGCAGGTGACAGGCACGGTGCTGACGACGCGCCGCGTCGACGCGTACCATGCGCTGACCGTGGTGGCGCCCGGCATCGCCGAGCGCTACCGCCCCGGCCACTTCGTCTCCGTCGCGGTCGGGGGTGAGCGGACGTCCATGGTGACCCGGCGCGCCCTGTCCATCCACGACGTCAAGTCCGACTACGGAGGCACGGTGGAGCTCGTCTTCACCGTGCGCGGCTCCGGGACCGCCTGGCTCGCCGAGCGCCGCGCCCGCGACACGCTCGACCTGGTCGGGCCGCTCGGCCGCCCCTTCCCGCTGCCGCGCGACCCGGTCCACTGCGTGCTCGTCGGCGCCGAGTACGGCTCCGCGGTGCTGTTCCCGCTGGCCGACGCCCTGCTGGAGCGCGGCTGCCGGGTCGACTTCGTGCTCGGCGGGGCGAGCGCCGACCGCGTGTTCGGCGCCATGCGGGCCCGCCGCATGGCCGAGACCACCACCCTCACGACGGAGGACGGCTCGCTGGGCGTGCGCGGCAAGGTCACCGACGCCCTGCCATCGGTGATCGCCGACACGCGCGCCGACGCCGTCTACGCCTGCGGCCCGATGGAGTCGCTGCGGTCGGTCACGGCGGTGGCGATGGAGTTCGACATCCCGGTGCAGGTGGCGGTGGAGGAGTCGATGGCGTGCGGCATCGGGGTCTGCATGACCTGCGTGCTGCCGGTCATCGGCGACGACGGCGTGACCAGGATGGTCCGGGCGTGCGCGGAGGGGCCGGTGTTCCGGGGGGAGCGGGTGCGCTTCGAGGACGTGGGAACGATCCCGTTCGACGCTCTCGGCGCGCCGGGAGGCGGTGCCCGCCATGCCAGCTGAGGGGTGGTGAGGACTATGTCGGTTGATATGCGTACATTCCTGGCGCATGTGGAGCTGACGAACCCTGTCACCACGGCCGCCGGCTGCGCCGCCTCCGGGCGGGAGCTGGCCCAGTTCTTCGACCTGCACCGGCTGGGCGCCCTGACCACCCGGTCGATCACCATGGCGCCGCGCGCCGGGCGGCCCACGCCCCGGATGGCCGAGACGCCCTCCGGCATGCTCAACGCCGTCGGCCTCCAGGGGCCGGGCATCGACGCCTTCCTGGAGCGGGAACTGCCCTGGCTGGCCCAGCGGGGCATCAAGACCATCGTCTCCATCGGCGGGGGCACCGTCGCCGAATACTCCGAGCTGGCCCGCAGGCTCGCCGACGCGCCCGGCGTCACCGCCCTCGAGGTGAACCTGTCCTGCCCCAACATGGAGGACCGGGGCCGCGTCTTCGCCCGGGAGGGGAGCGCCGCCGCGGAGGTGATCGCCTCCGTGCGGTCCATCATGCGCTACGACGTGCCCGTCGTGGCCAAGCTGGCCCCCGACGTGGCCGACATCGTCTCCGTCGCCAGAGCCTGCGTCGACGCCGGAGCGGACGCCCTGTCCATGATCAACAACCCGCTGGGCATGGCCATCGACACCGAGGCGCTGCGGCCGTCGCTGGCCGCCGTGACCGGCGGGCTGTCCGGCCCCGCCATCCTGCCGCTCGCCGTGCGGTGCGTCTGGCAGGTGCACGCCGCCCTGCCCGGCGTCCCGCTCATCGGCGTCGGCGGCGTGATGAGCGGCCGGGACGCCTTCCAGCTCATCCTGGCGGGCGCCTGCGCGGTCGGTGTCGGCACGGCCCTGTTCCACGACCCGTACGCGTGCCTGCGCATCGAGCGCGAGCTCGAGGACCTGCTGCAGGCGCGCGGCTTCCACCGCCTGGCCGACGCCGTCGGCCTGGCCCACCGCCCGCCGGGCAGTGCCCCACGGCACCTGCTCGTCGACTCCGAGGAGAGCACGCCTTGACGCCCGCACCCATCGCCGTCGCCCTCGACGCCCCCGATCTGGAGACCGCCGCCAGGTGGGCCGGGCTGGTGACCCCGCACGTCAGCACGGTGAAGGTGGGCCTGGAGCTCTACCTGCGCTACGGGCCCGACGTGATCGCCTCCGTCCGCGGAGCCAGCGGAGTCCGGGTCTTCCTCGACCTCAAGCTGCACGACATCCCCAACACCGTCTCCGGCGCCGCCAAGGCCGTCGCACGCCTGCGCCCCGCCATCCTCACCGTGCACGCCTCCGGCGGCCCAGCGATGATCAAGGCGGCCGTCGAGGCCGCGCCCCACACCCAGATCGCCGCGGTCACCGTGCTGACCTCCCTGTCCGAGGCGGACCTCGGCCGCATCGGCATCGCCGGGGCCGCCGACGACGCGGTCCGCCGTCTGGCCGCCATGTCCGTCGAGGCCGGCGTCACCGCCCTGGTCTGCTCCCCGAACGAGGTGTCGGCCGTCCGCGCGGAGGTGGGGCCGGGCATCACGCTCATCACCCCCGGCGTGCGGCCCCCCGGCACGGACAGCCAGGACCAGGCCCGCGTGGCGACCCCGGAGCAGGCCATGGCGGACGGCGCCGACCTTCTGGTCATCGGCCGGCCCATCACCGGCTCCCCGGACCCTGGCGCGGCCGCGGCGGCCATCGCGGCGTCCCTGCGCCGCACCAGCCACGCCTGAGAGGCGTTCCCCTGTGACCTCACGGCGGCCGGTGGATCAGGGCTTCGCGGTGGCAGGCTTCATGGCGCCCGGCGTCGTCGCCGCCCCCTCTTCCCGCTGCCGGATCTCGCGCCCCCAGCTTGGTCATGCGAGCCGGGTCCGCACAGCGGCCGGCTGACGCCGCGGCCATCCTCACGCCACCCGTGTGCCTCGCTCGGCCGGACGGGTGGACTCGCGCCGTACTTTGTGCGGGTTTGTGAGGAATGTGCCCACGCGCGCTTTATGTCTTGAATGTGTGTCGCGTTCGATTTGTATGGGTCTGGGGGTTAATGCATCTTCTTGGCTATGCGCTCGCGCGAAAAGCCGGTGCGGGCCTGGCTGTGGAGGCCGGGTCGCGACCGCCCGAGCGAAGGCGTCGCGGGTCGTGTCCGGCCCGCCCGCGCCGTACCGGCCGAGGGTTACGGACACAGGTCAGCCCTGCTTTCGGACATGCGGCGCGTGCCCTCACATGATCATCGTAGCGCCCTCCGAACGTGCGGCGCGCACGGCGAAGAAGTGGGAAGTGAGGGCGATTTGATCAGCAGAAGGTGATTTTACCATCACGCAGAGTGATGAAGTGGACTTTGTGGCGAGAGAAACCGCTCTTGACGTTGCTTAGGGGCCGATGACCAGCTAGTTTCCCTTCCCGTCCGAGTACATCGACAGAAATTCGAGGTGACCCGGCGTGGCTCTTCCTCCCCTGACCCCTGAGCAGCGCGCCGCAGCCCTGGAGAAGGCTGCCAAGGCCCGTAAAGAGCGTGCCGAGGTCAAGAACCGGCTCAAGCATGGCGCGGTTTCTCTGGCTGAGGTGCTCAAGGATGGGCAGACCGACGACGTCATCGGCAAGATGAAGGTGTCGGCATTGTTGGAATCGCTCCCCGGCGTGGGCAAGGTCCGCGCCAAGCAGCTCATGGAGCGTCTTGCCATCGCCGAGTCCCGCCGCGTGCGGGGTCTCGGCGCGAACCAGAGGGCTTCCCTCGAGCGCGAGTTCGGTGGCAACGAGAGCTAATCTCGGTTCCACACGAAAACGCTGGTTCAACGGGGGGTAGGAAGTGACCGACAGGTCCTGGTCCGGCAGTGTAAGGGCCCACGAGGCAGTCGGAACGGGCATGCGAGTCGGCGGCTTCCTCCCCTCGGACGACAGACGCCTGACGGTCCTATCCGGGCCGTCAGGCGTCGGCAAGTCCACAGTCGTCGCCGAGATCCGGCGGGCACATCCCGAGGTGTGGCTGTCGGTCTCGGTGACCACCAGGAGGCCCCGGCCCGGCGAGGTGCACGGGCTGCACTACTTCTTCGTCGACGGCGAGGAGTTCGACCGGCTCGTGGCGCAGGGCGAGCTGCTCGAGTGGGCGGAGTTCGCGGGCAACCGCTACGGCACGCCGCGCCAGGCCGTGCTGGACCGGCTCGCCAAGGGCGTGCCGACCCTGCTGGAGATCGATCTCGAGGGTGCGAGGCAGGTGCGGCGCAGCATGCCGGAGGCGCTGCTCGTGTTCCTGAAGCCGCCGAGCTGGGAAGAGCTGGAGAATCGGCTGCGCGGCCGGGGGACCGAGCCGGAGGACGTCATCGCCAGGCGCCTGGAGGCGGGGCGGATCGAGATGGCGGCCGAGCAGGAGTTCGACCTCACGCTGGTCAACACGGATGTGAAGGACGTGTGCCGGCGGCTGATAGCCTTGATGACTGACCCTCAGGGGGTCACGACATCCACCAACCGAGAGGTCTGACAATCGTGGCAGGAATTGCCCCGGTCGCTGAGGGGATCACCAACCCGCCGATCGACGCGCTGCTCGACATCGTCGACAGCAAATACTCCCTGGTGATCATGGGTGCCAAGCGGGCACGTCAGATCAACGCCTACTACTCCCAGCTCGGCGAGGGCCTGCTGGAGTACGTCGGGCCGCTGGTCGAGACGCACGCCCAGGAGAAGCCGCTGTCCATCGCGCTGCGCGAGGTCGCCGAGGGCCTGCTCAACGCCGAGCCCATCGAAGGCGCGGCCTGACCCCTTCGATGAAGGTCGTCCTGGGTGTCAGCGGCGGCATCGCCGCATACAAGGCCTGTGAGCTGCTTCGTCTGTTCACCGAGTCAGGGCACACCGTGCGGGTCGTCCCGACCCGTGAGGCCCTGCGTTTCGTGGGCGAGCCCACCTGGGCCGCCCTGTCGGGGAATCCGGTGGCGACCGACGTGTGGGACGACGTGCACGAGGTGCCCCACGTACGGATCGGCCAGACGGCCGACCTCGTCGTGGTGGCCCCGGCGACGGCCGACATCCTGGCCAAGGCCGCCCACGGGCTCGCCGGAGACCTGCTGACCAACACGCTGCTGACCGCGCGCTGTCCGGTGGTGTTCGCGCCCGCGATGCACACCGAGATGTGGCAGCATCCCGCCACCCGCGCCAACGTCGCGACACTGCGCGAGCGCGGCACCGTCGTGATCGACCCCGCGGTGGGCCGGCTCACCGGCGCCGACACCGGCCCGGGCCGCCTGCCCGACCCCGCCGAGATCTTCCAGGTCTGCCTGCGCGCGCTGAGCGGCCGGCCGCTCGACCTGGCCGGGCTGAAGGTCGTCGTCTCCGCGGGAGGCACCCGCGAGGCCATCGACCCCGTACGCTTCATCGGCAATCGCTCGTCCGGCCTGCAGGGATACGCCCTGGCGCGCACCGCCGTCGCAAGGGGCGCCCAGGTGACCCTGGTCACCGCGAACGTCGCGCTGCCCGACCCGGCCGGCGCCACGGTGGTGCGGGTCGAGTCCACGGCCGAGTTGCGCGAGGCGGTGCTCACCGCCTCCGGCGACGCCGACGTGGTCGTCATGGCCGCCGCCGTGGCCGACTTCCGGCCCGCCCTCCGCCACGATGCCAAGATCAAGAAGAAGGATGGCGCCCCTGAGCCCATCCAGCTCACGAAAAATCCCGACATCCTGGCCGAGCTGGGGGAGCGCCGCAAGGCCGCCGTGCCCGGCGCGCGCCCGCGGGTGATCGTCGGGTTCGCGGCGGAGACCCACGACGTGCTCGCCAACGGCCAGGCCAAGCTCGCCGGCAAGGGATGCGACCTGCTCGTGGTCAACCAGGTCGGTGAACACCTCGCCTTCGGCACCCCGGACAACGCGGCCACCGTGCTCGTCGCGGGAGGCGATCCGATCGAGGTGCCGCGCGGGCCCAAGGAGGACGTGGCCGACGCCGTCTGGGACGCGGTCGCGACCCGTCTGCCCTGAACCCACCGGGACCGGAGCGCGGCGCATTCCCTGAGGCGGGATGTGGCGCGCATCCCCTGACGCGGCGGTTTCGCGCCGGCCGCTGACTGTTCGTCCGGGGCCGCCTGCCCATGCCGATCTCCCCTGCCGCCGCGCCGGCACGCCCGCGAAGGCCGCCGGGGTGTCCGGACGGCCTGTCGCGGGGGCGTACAGGAGGCTTACCGGGCAGGTTGATTACCCGATCAGCTGTTGCGGCATATCCCTACGCCTACGGATACTTGGGGCAAAGGGGGACGGTATGCCAGTGAATGCTGCTGTCAGGGACCGTTGCAGGACAGTGCTGGGCCATCAGGGGGCGATCCGCTATGTCTTTCCCGCGCTGTCCGTCGGGCCGCCCGGAGCGGCCAATTTCCTGATCGTGGTCACCGACCTGGCCGTATCCGTACTCGCCACCAGGATGCTGAGGAACGACCGGCCGGTCTCGGTCCACGCGACCTTCCCCCGTCAGACCCGGCTCGGGCCGATCATGCAGGCGCCTGGGCCGGTCATCGAGTTGGGGAGCATGGTGTTCGAGTTCGACGACGAGTACGCCGCCGTGGTGGCCGCCGCGGACGCCGAGGTGTTCGCGCCGGAGACGCTCCCGCCCGATCCGCTGCCTCACCTCTGACGCGCGCCACGCGGACGGTTTCGCGACCTGGCGCCGGGTAGGGCTAGACTTCGGCGAGGCTCTGGCGTGTCAATCCGTCCTGAGCCCCAAATCCGTCAGCAGCCGCTGCATGAGGAGCCACTGAGTTGTCACGTCGCCTGTTCACCTCCGAGTCGGTCACCGAGGGCCACCCGGACAAGATCGCCGACCAGATCAGTGACGCGATTCTCGACACCATGCTCAAGGACGACCCCAAGAGCCGGGTCGCCGTCGAGACGATGATCACTACCGGCCAGGTCCATGTCGCAGGCGAGGTCACGACCGAGACCTACGTCGACATTCCCGGCGTCATCCGGGAGAAGATCCTGGAGATCGGTTACGACGCCTCCCACAAGGGCTTCGACGGCGCCTCCTGTGGCGTGTCGGTGTCCATCGGGGCGCAGTCGCCCGACATCGCCCAGGGCGTCGACGACGCCTACGAGCACCGGGTCGACGGTGACGGCGACGAGCTCGACCGCCAGGGGGCGGGCGACCAGGGCCTGATGTTCGGCTACGCCTGCCGCGAGACGCCCGAGCTGATGCCGCTGCCGATCACCCTCGCGCACCGGCTGGCGCAGCGCCTGTCCGCGGTCCGCAAGTCCGGCACCGTCCCCTACCTGCGGCCCGACGGCAAGACCCAGGTCACCATCGAGTACGACGGCGACCGCCCGGTCCGCCTCGACACCGTGGTCGTCTCCACGCAGCACGCCGCCGAGATCGACCTCAAGGAGATGCTGACGCCCGACATCAAGGAGCACGTGGTCGACCCCGTGCTCGCGGGCCTCGACATCGAGACCGAGGGCTACCGCCTGCTGGTCAACCCGACCGGCCGCTTCGAGATCGGCGGCCCGATGGGCGACGCCGGCCTCACCGGCCGCAAGATCATCATCGACACCTACGGCGGCATGGCCCGCCACGGCGGCGGCGCCTTCTCCGGCAAGGACCCGTCCAAGGTCGACCGCTCGGCGGCTTACGCCATGCGCTGGGTCGCCAAGAACGTCGTGGCGGCCGGCCTCGCCGACCGCTGCGAGGTCCAGGTCGCCTACGCCATCGGCAAGGCCCAGCCGGTCGGCCTGTTCGTCGAGTGCTTCGGCACCGAGAAGGTGACGGTGGAGAAGATCCAGGCCGCCGTCCTCCAGGTCTTCGATCTGCGTCCGGCCGCGATCATCCGCGACCTCGACCTGCTGCGGCCCATCTACTCCGAGACGGCCGCCTACGGTCACTTCGGCCGCGAGGGCTTCTCCTGGGAGTCCACGGACCGCGCCGAGGCGCTCAGGTCCGCCGCCGGTCTGTGACATGAGCTAGCTGACGGATGCCGCATCTCGTTTTTGAGATGCGGCATCCGCGCATTTCTGGCTTCCTGGCTGAGCGGTGTCCATGTGCGCCGTGGGCCATACGGCTTCGTGCGTGGTCGGGTGCCGATGCCGACGTTCCGGCTCGTGGGGTTCGCAGGTCGGGCGGGCCCCTCGCCAGGTGACGGTACGGGCTGTCGCCTGAAGGAGGCCGGAGGGGGCAGCGCGGCATGTGCGGGGGTCACGTCTGGTAGACGTAATGCGTGACCCACTCCGACGACGCTCTCCTGCCGCTGGACGCCGTGCGGCCCCCGATGTCGTCGAAGAACACCAAGGGAGCCGTGGTCCCGGCGCCCGAGCTGCCGGTGGCCAGGGTGGCGGTGGACAATCCGCTGCCCCACCTCGACCGGCCCTTCGACTACCTGGTGCCCGCCTCCATGCACGAGACGGCCGGGCCGGGGGTCCGGGTCCGGGTGCGGTTCGCGGGCAAGCTGGTCGACGGCTTCGTGCTGGAGCGGGCCGAGCACAGCGACCACACCGGCAAGCTGACTCCGCTCGAACGCGTCGTGTCGCCCGAGCGGGTGCTGACCCCGGAGATCGCCGACCTGGCCAGGGCGGTGGCCGACCGCTACGCCGGCACCCTCGCCGACGTGCTGCGCCTGGCCGTCCCCCCGCGGCACGCCAGGACCGAGTCGGCCACCCGCCCCGCCGGCTCCCCGGTCGCCGCCGCACCGGCCCCGGTGTCGCAGCAGGGTGCCTCCTCGACGCCGTCGGCGGAACCCGCACCGGACACCGGGCCGCCGCTCGCCCATGCGGCATCGGGGCGCGCCGCCGCCCGGGCGCGGACGTACGTGGAAGCGCCGCAAGCACCGGAGCAGGCGAGACCGGAGCAGGAGGACGTGCCGGCGACGTCCGAGCCGGAACAGCCCCAGGAGAGGACCGAGCCGAGCGTGGCCGAGCCGGTCGGGGGAGAGGAGCTTGCCGGTCATGAGCCGGCGGTGGCCGAGCGGCCGGGCGGGGAGGCCCGAGAGGACGCCGGGGCCGGGCATGAGGCGGCGGTCGCCGAGGGCGGTGCCGGACGGCGCGCCGAGGAGATCGACGCCGGCGCGTGGGCGGACTATCCGATGGGGCCCTCGTTCCTCGACGCGCTGCGCCACGGCAGGACGGCGAGGGCCGTGTGGTCGGCGCTGCCGGGGGGCGCGGGCTGGGCGGTGGCCATGGCCGAGGCGGTGCGGGCGACCCTGGAAGGGGGCAAGGGCGCGCTCGTCGTCGTACCCGACGGCAAGGACGTGGCGCTGCTCGACGCGGAGCTCAGCCGGGCGCTGGGAAGCGGGCGGCATGTCGCGCTCACCGCGGATCTCGGCCCGGCGGAGCGCTACCGGCGGTGGCTGAGCGTCCTGAGAGGCCAGGTGCGGGCCGTAGCCGGTACGAGGGCCGCCATGTTCGCGCCGGTGTCCGGGCTCGGCCTGGTGGCGATCTGGGACGACGGCGACGACCTGCACGCGGAACGCCTGGCCCCCTACCCGCACGCCCGCGAGGTGCTCGGCGTCAGAGCGCATCGGGCCGGCGCGGCGATGCTGATCGGCGGCTACGCACGCACGGCCGAGGCGACCCAGCTCATCGCCTCCCGCTGGGCCAGGCCCATCGTGGCGGCCCGCCAGACGATCAGGGACCGCGCGCCGCGCGTGCGGCCGGCCGGTGAGGACGCCGAGCTGGCCAAGGACCAGGCGGCGCGCGCTGCGAGGTTGCCCAGCCTGGCCTGGCGGGCGCTGCGTCAAGGGCTGGAGGAGGGGCCGGTGCTGGTCCAGGTGCCCCGGCGCGGATATCTCCCCGCCCTGGCCTGCCAGCACTGCCGCACCGCCGCCCGCTGCGCGCAGCCGCCCACCCGTACGGGTCTCACGATGGGCCCGCCGGTCGAGGACACCCAGCCGGACGACGGCTCCCCGCACCGGCCCGGGATGCTCTGCCATGGCCCGCTGGCGCTGCGAGCCGGGCACACGGCGCCCTACTGCCGCTGGTGCGGCCGGGTGGACGCCGCCTGGAAGTGCCGGCACTGCGGCAGCCCGAGGCTGCGGGCCGTGGTCGTGGGCGCCCGCCGCACCGCCGAGGAGCTCGGCAGGGCCTTCCCCTCCGTGCAGGTGCGCACGTCGGGGCGCGACGGGGTGCTGGCCACCGTGCCGGCGGGCAGGTCGCTGGTCGTGGCCACGCCGGGGGCCGAACCCGTGGCCGAGGACGGCTACGCCGCCGCCGTGCTGCTCGACGGGTGGGCGCTGCTCGGGCGGGCCGATCTGCGATCCGGCGAGGAGGCGGTGCGCCGGTGGATGAACGCCGCCGCCCTGGTCAGGCCCGGCGGCGAGCTGGTGGTGCTCGCCGATGCCGCGTTGCCGGCCGTACAGGCGCTGCTGCGGTGGGATCCCGTCACGCACGCCGAGCGCGAGCTCGCCGACCGGGCGGAGCTGGGATTCCCGCCCGCGGTGCGGATGGCGACGCTCACCGGGACGGCCGCGGCGGTGCGGCAGATGCTGGGCGAGACGCGGCTGCCGGAGGAGGCGCAGGTGCTCGGGCCGGTGCCGGTGGACGACTCCGGGCAGGAACGTGCCATGATCCGGACCCCGCGAGGAGGAGGAGCGGCGCTGGCCGCCGCGCTCAAGGGGGCCAGCGGGGTGCGTGCGGCGAGAAAGACGCCAGATGTCGTGAGGGTATGTGTCGACCCGCTCGACCTGATTTAGCCTGTTTCCCCGATTCGCTCATCTGTAAGCCAGCCGTTAGCGTGCCCCTGTGTCGATCGAATGGGTAAACCTGGCCATCGACGACCTGCGTGCCTGGGGGCGCGCGCGGGAAGTCGAGGTGGACGCGGACGAGGTCCGCCTGCTCTGCGACTACGCCAGCGACTACCTGAACGTCAACGAGCTCGGCGACTTCACCCCCGCCACTTTCGACGAGCTGCTGCTCTCGCTCTACCCGCGCAAGGTCATCGCGCCTCCGGAGAGCGCCCATGAGACGGTGGCCGCGGCCCGCACACTGGTCGACTACCTGCAGCACTCCGGCGCGGTCGGCCTGGACACGGCCTCGCGGATGCGCGACCGGCTGGCCGACATCGCGACGAGGATGCCCGAGGCGCTCGCCGACCCGGCCAACTTCGGCATGGCCAAGAGCCTGTTCAGCTCGATCGGGCCGGAGTCGCTCGAGCAGTCGATCGCGATCCCGTCGGGCGAGGTCCCCGATCTCGGCGAGGCGCCCTGCGACTGTCCCGGCTGCACGCCACGCCCGGCCGTGCGGCTGGCCCCGCAGGAGGACCTGCTCGCCGCGCTGGAGGACGTGCCGCTCCTGGCCGAGCTGGACCTGGGCGGTGTGCCGCACCTGCGAGAGCTGCGGCTGGTCGGCGGCGGCGAGCCGCTGCGCCGGTGGGCCGCGATCGTCGCGCATCTCGTCGAGCACGACACCGGCGGCGCGGTCACCGGCTCGGCCGAGGTGGACGAGGAGCTCTACGACCTGTTCGACATGCTCTACCGGCTCCAGGTGCCGGTGCCCGTCAGCGTGATCGGCGACTACCTGGCGGAGCTCGTGGAGGACGGCGACGTCGACGTGCCCGCCGTGCTCGACCGGCTGACCTGGTGCGGCATGGTCGAGGTCGCCGGCGACACGGCGGGCCTGACGCCGGCGGCCGTGTGGGCGCTGCGCGAGCACTACCTCGCGCTCGGCCTCGACGCGCCGCAGGCGGCCGACCTGGCCGACACCGACGCGCGCGGCCTCATCGAAGGGCTGCTCGACGGGGTCCCGACCGAGCTGGCCGAGGACGACATCACCCGCTGGCTCGCCGCCAAGCCCCCCGCGGAGGCCGCGGCCGAGCTGCTGGCCGCCGCGTCGGGCGCGCCGGCGGTGGCCCGGGGCATCGCCGTGACCATCGTCGACCGGCTGGGCGCCGAGGCCGAGCCCGAGGTGCGTGCCTGCCTGGACGACGAGGAGCTGCGCCCGCACGCCATCCACTGGCTGGCTGCCAGAGGTCTGCCCGCCCCGCCGCTCAGCGAGAAGGAGCTGCTGTGGGTCAGCGTCGACATGCTCGCGCTGGCGATGCCCGCGGCCGAGGACGACCCCGACGTCTTCGCCGAGAACATGTCCGCCTCCGGCCCGCCGACCCACATGATCGACGAGATGTGGCGGGTCGACCACCCCGACGTGGTCGAGGTTCTGGAGTTGCTCGGACGCTCGCTGCCCGACGGCACGGCAGCCAAGGCGGCGCGCAAGGCGGCCTTCAAAGCGCGCTCCCGAGGTATCCGATGAGTACGTCTCTGTGACTCCTGTGCAGTAAGTTTCGTGGGTGGCAAACAACGTCTTCGACCTCGCCGAGCTGCGCAAGCTGATCGATGAGCAGGCCGTCGTGCCTCCCCGGCCGCCTGAGGAGACCCCCGTCGAGCAAGAGGCGCTCACCTTCCCGCCCGTCACGCTCGCGGACGACGCGGAGCTGGCGCGGTCGATCCCCACGGTGCCGCTGGTGGCGGACGCCATCCGGCTCACCGCCTGGACCGGCACCCGCCTGGTGACCGCGGAAGGACTGCTCCCCGAGGCCGACGCGCGGGCCGCCGTCGCCGAGCTCGGGCTGGACGCCACCCGGCTGCGCCTCATCTGGATCGTGGCCGTCAACACCGGCCTGCTCCAGATCCTCGGCGGCCAGGCCTCCCGAGGGCCGCTGCCGCAGCTGCTCACGCTGGAGGCCACCCTGGAGTTCTGGGACGGCGTGGTCATGGACGTGCTCGACCGGGCCGAAGAGGGCCTGACGGGCTCGGTCGTGGTCGACGGCCACCTGGCCGAGATGCTCGCGACGATCTATTCCGTACGGTCCGGCGTCGCCATCGCCAACCTGGCCAGAGGCATCCTGCAGTCGCACGAGGTCGCCTGCGACCCCGGCCAGGTCGAGATGCGCAGGCTCGCCGCCGCGCTCCCGGCCGAGCTCCTGGAGGCCCTGTCGCTGCTCACCTACTGCGGCCTGGTCGAGCAGACCGCCTCCGGCCGCACCGCGCTCACCCCCCTCGGCGTCTGGGCCATCAGGAGAGACCTGCTGCGCGAGGGCCACGACGCGCCCACCGCCGCCGAGGTCGAGGTCTTCGCCGACCTGTCCGCCATCGAGCTCGTCGAGGCTCTGGTGCAGGGCTCCGCCACGCAGAGCGCCGTCGCCGGCTGGCTGGAGCGCCGCTCGCCGGAGGAGGCCGCCCGCGGCCTGATCGCCATCGCCGCCGACGGCACGGCAGGGCAGCGCGGCGCCGTCGGCGCCATCCTGGAGGAGCTCGGGCCCGAGGCCCAGGAGCCCCTGCGCGAGGCGCTCGACCTGCCGCTCATGCGCCGTTACGCCGCGTCCTGGCTGCACATCCGCGACCTCGAGGCCCCCACCCTCAGCTCCGAGGACCACACCTGGATCGCCGTCGACTCGCTGGCGGCGCTGATGCACCTGTCCGGGCACGCGGCGGGCAGGCTCGACACGCCCGAGCCCGGCGACGAGCTGATCAAGCTCATCGTCGAGATGCCGGCGATCGGCCACCCCGACACGATCGCCGTGCTCGAGATGCTCGCCGGCGCCCACGACGATCAGGCCGTCGTCAAGGCCGCACGCAAAGCGGCGATGAAGGCCCGCTCGCTCGCACACTAAACTGGATTGATCCACCTACGAACAGGAGTGACCCCCTTGGCGATCCAGGCGATCCGGCTGTTCGGAGACCCGGTGCTGCGCACCCCGGCGGCTCCGGTGGCCGACTTCGACAAGGAGCTCCGCAAGCTGGTCAAAGACCTGACCGACACGATGATGGACGCCCCCGGCGCGGGCCTGGCGGCCCCCCAGATCGGCGTCGGCCTGCGCGTGTTCACCTACTACGTCGACGACCAGCTCGGCCACCTCATCAACCCCGACCTCGACCTGTCCGCGGACGTCGACGAGGAGGGCGAGGAGGGCTGCCTGTCCTTCCCAGGACTGTCGTTCCCGACCCCGCGCGCCATCCGCGCCGTCGCCAAGGGCTTCAACGTGTACGGCGAGCCGATCGTGCTGGAAGGCACCGATCTGATGGCGCGCTGCTTCCAGCATGAGACCGACCATCTCGACGGCATCCTGTTCATCGACCGCATGGACCCCAAGCAGCGCAAGCTCGCGATGAAGGCCATCCGCGAGGCCGAGTGGAACGGCGCGGACGCCCCCCAGGTCAGGTTCTCCCCGCACGCCACCGGCGGAAAGGCACTCTGAGGATGCGCCTGGTCTTCGCGGGCACGCCCGAGACGGCGCTGCCGTCGCTGCGTACCCTGATCGACTCGCCACGCCACGAGGTGGTCGCGGTCGTCACCCGGCCCGACGCCCAGTCCGGGCGCGGGCGCAAGGTGCACCCGTCGCCGGTGGCGGAGCTGGCCGAGGAGGCGGGCATCGAGGTGCTGCGTCCGGCCAAGGCGGGCGATCCGGCGTTCCTGGAGCAGCTGCGCGCCCTGGAGCCCGACTGCTGCCCCGTGGTCGCCTACGGCGCGCTGCTGCCCCAGTCGGCGCTCGACGTGCCCCGCCACGGGTGGATCAACCTGCACTTCTCGATCCTGCCCGCCTGGCGTGGCGCCGCCCCGGTGCAGCACGCCGTCCTGCACGGTGACGAGATCACCGGCGCCACGACGTTCCGGATCGTCAAGGAGCTCGACGCGGGGCCCGTCTACGGCGTGGTCACCGAGGAGGTCAGGACCGGCGACACCAGCGGTTCGCTGCTCGAACGGCTGTCGATCTCCGGCGCCGGACTCCTCGCCGCCACGCTCGACGGCGTCGAGGACGGCACGCTCGAGGCGCGCCCCCAGCCGTCCGACGGGGTGACCGTCGCTCCCAAGATCAACGTCACGGACGCCCGCGTCGACTGGACAGGCCCCGCCATGCGCGTCGACCGGCTCATCCGCGCGTGCACCCCGAGCCCGGGAGCGTGGACCGAGTTCCGGGGGCAGCGGGTGAAGCTCGGGCCGGTGCGGATCGCGGCCACCCAGGAGCGGCTCGCGCCCGGCGAGATCGCCGCCGGCAAGCACAGCGTGCTGGTCGGCACGGCCACCGACCCGGTCGAGCTGGGCGAGGTCCAGCCGCAGGGCAAGCGGCTGATGAGCGCTGGTGAGTGGGCCCGGGGGATACGCTCGGGGAGCACAGAGGAGTTCACGTGAGCGACGGTGCGGACCGCTGACACCGGCCCCGGCGGCGGCACCGGGTGATGGACCGCTCGCCACAGGCGATGGCATGGACAGCCCGCGGTGCCGGAGGGCCCAAGACCGGCATCGTCGATGTGGAGGCGCTGCCCGGTGAGGTTCTCGACAGGCTGCCGCCGCAAGCGTAAGGAAAGTCGGAGGTCATGAAGGCACGGGGGGATCGGCCGTCCGGAGGCAGGGGCGCAGGCCGTACGGCGAGGCCACGTGGGCCCGCGCGCGATCAGGCGCGCAACGCGGCCTTCGACGTGGTGCGCGCCGTCGACGAGCGCGACGCGTACGCCAACCTGCTCATGCCGCGCATGCTGCGTGAGCGTGGCATCAAGGGGCGAGACGCCGCGCTCGCGACAGAGCTGGCCTATGGGACGTTGCGCGGGCTCGGCACCTACGACGCCATCATCGAGATGTGCAGCGACCGGGCGCCCGACCCCGACGTGCGCGACGCGCTGCGACTTGGCGCCCACCAATTGCTCAAGATGCGCATCCCGCCGCACGCGGCGGTCGGCACCACGGTGGATCTGGTGCGGCTGCGCATCGGGGCGGGAGCGGCCAAGTTCGTCAACGCCGTGCTGCGCAAGATCGCTTCCAGGACCATCGACGAGTGGGTGCCGATCGTGGCGCCCGACGCCGCCGAGGACCCGGCAGGTCATCTGGCCGTCGCCCACAGCCATCCGCGGTGGATCGTCAGCGCCTTCCGCGACGCGCTCGGCGGCGCCGCGGACGAGACGCCCGACCTGCTGGCGGCCGACAACGCCCGGCCACTGGTGACACTCGTGGCGCGGCCGGGGCGCAGCTCGGTCGAGGAGCTCGAGGACACGGGCGCCGAGCCGGGCCGCTACTCGCCGTACGCCGCCTACCTGCCTGAAGGCGACCCGGGACAGATCCGGGCCGTGTCCGAGACCCGCGCCGCCGTGCAGGACGAGGCCAGCCAGCTCGTGGCGCTCGCCCTGACCAGGGTGCCGCTCGACGGGCAGGACGAGCTCTGGCTGGATCTGTGCGCGGGGCCGGGGGGCAAGGCGGGCCTGCTGGACGCCATCGCCACCCACGGCGACCTCGAAGGGCTGAGCGCCGAGGCCAGGCGCGCTCGCGCCGCCGACGCTCCGGCAGCCGCGGTGAAGGAGACGATCGAGGCGTTCCCCGGCGGGGCACGCGTGCTGGCCAGCGACGTCCAGTATCACCGGGCGCGGCTCGTCTGGCAGACCACCAGGGACGCCGCCGTGATCACCGCCGACGGCACGGAGCCGGCGTGGCGGCCCGGCGTGTTCGACCGGGTGATGCTCGACGCGCCCTGCACCGGGCTCGGGGCGCTGCGCCGCCGGCCCGAGGCGCGCTGGCGGCGCGATCCGTCGAGCATCGCGGAGCTGGGCAGGCTGCAGCGGCGGCTGCTCGACGGCGCTCTCGACGCGGTGCGCCCCGGCGGCGTGGTCGCGTACGTGACCTGCTCGCCGCACCTGGCCGAGACCCGGGTCGTGGTGGGCGACGTGGCCGGGCGCCGCGATGACGTGGAGCAGCTCGACGCTCGCGACTACCTGCCCGAGGTCGACGGGCTGGGTGACGGGCCGCACGTCCAGTTCTGGCCGCACCGCCACGGCACCGACGCGATGTTCCTGGCGCTGCTGCGCAAGACGGGGCAGGACCACTGATCCCAGGCACTGTTCTCGGGCGCCGTCAGGAGCGCGGGAGTCCTGTCCCGCGGGAGACCGTTCAATAGACTCGGAGCATCATGGCCGTACAGATCTCGCCCAGCATCCTGTCCGCCGACTTCGCCAGGCTCGCCGACGAGGCCGCGGCGGTGCCGAACGCCGACTGGCTGCACGTGGATGTCATGGACAACCACTTCGTGCCCAACCTGACCCTGGGGCTGCCCGTCGTCGAGGCGCTGCTGAAGGCGACCTCGCTGCCGATCGACTGCCACCTGATGATCACCGACCCCGATCGCTGGGCCCCGCCCTACGCCGAGGCCGGTGCGGGCAGCGTGACCATCCACGCCGAGGCGTCCTCCGCGCCGGTGCGCACGCTGCGCGAGATCCGCTCGCTCGGCTCCCGGGCCGGGCTCGCGCTCAACCCGGCCACCGCCGTGGAGCCGTACGAGGATCTGATCGGTGAGATCGACATGCTGCTGCTGATGACCGTGGAACCGGGGTTCGGCGGGCAGAAGTTCCTCGACATGGTGCTGCCCAAGATCCGCCGGGCGCGGGCGCTCATCGAGCGGCGCGGCGGCGAGGTGTGGCTGCAGGTGGACGGCGGCGTGTCCACCGAGACCATCGAGCGCTGCGCCGAGGCGGGCGCCGACGTGTTCGTGGCCGGCAACGCGGTGTACGGCGCGGGCGACCGGGTGGCGGCCGTCGACGCGTTGCGATCGCTGGCCTCGGGCGCCGCCTGAGCAGGAGCGCCGGACGGCTCCGAGATCCGGCGAAAAGCGGTTAACTGCGGCACAGTCTTGACATACACCTCCTGCTTCGTGGGTAACCACTTACTTATGGAGGACCTCGGACTGTTCGGCCCCGAGTCCGTCACGTGGCGGGTGATGGGGGAGCCGATCCTGCTGGTCGGCGGGTTCCGGGCGCTGCTCATCCAGGGCCTGCATCCACGTACGATGCGCGGCGTCCTGCAGAACTCCGCCCTCATGGACCCGGCCGAGGCGTGGTCCCGTTTCATGCGCACCACCGAGTTCGTCCGGGTCCGTACCTACGGCACGCGGGCGGAGGTCGAGAAGGCGGGCCGCCGGGTCCGCAAGATCCACGCGAAGCTGACCGCCTACGATCCCGACACCGGCGAGCGCTTCCGGCTGGACGAGCCCGACGGCCTGCGCTGGGTTCACGTCGGCGAGGTCGACTCCTACCTGTCGGTGGCCCGCAGGGCCGGCGTGCGGCTCAGCGACGCCGACGCGGACACGTTCGTGGCCGAATGGCGGCGCGCCGCGGAGGTGGTCGGCCTCGACCCGGCCGATGTGCCGGGCACGGTCGGCGAGATGCGCGACTACATCGAGGCGCAGCGCCCCGGGCTCAGGTTCGTGCCCGAGGCGGCCCACCCGCTGCGGCTGTCGCTCAAGGCGCCACTGCCGCGGCTTCTCACCCCGCTCAAGCCCGCGCTCCCCGCCCTCACCCTGCTGGCCTTCGCCACCCTGCCGCGCTGGGCCAGAAGACTGTACGGCCTGCCTGCCACCCCGGTCGGCGACCTGTGGGCGACCACCACGCTGCGTGCCCTGCACACCGGGCTGGCTCTGGTGCCTGCGGGCGTGCGCTACTCCCCGGACGCCCGCCGTGCGCGCCGGATCATGGCCGCCTGACCGCTGTATTAGCGGGCGCTTGGTTGATAAAGTAGGGGTGGTCGCATGCGTTCTCACGCGCGTGGCAGACTATGAGAACAACAGAGCTAGCGTGCTCCGGGGTCGGTGAAAGTCCGAACCGGCGGTGACAGTCCGCGACCCGGCCGATGCCATCGGCCGGTTGACTCGGTGAAATTCCGGGACCGACGGTTAAAGTCCGGATGGGAGGAAGCACGCGGGTGTCCGGCGTCAAGCCGGGCGCCACTGTGGTGCGTTCGTGCACCGCACCCCCCGGGGCCCGCCATGGCTTGGAGCTACTGGCGAGTAGGAGGCCCGGGGTGGAGGACGACACCCAGGACGCCGCGGACACCGGCGCGTCACGCGTCGACGCCGCGCACATGGCGCGCGCCGTCGAGCTGGCCGCGCGCGGGCACGGCGGCACCAGCCCCAACCCGGTCGTCGGCTGCGTGGTGCTCGACGCCGGCGGTGCGGTCGCGGGAGAGGGTTTCCACGCGTACGCGGGCGGCCCGCACGCGGAGGTGGCGGCCCTGCGCCAGGCGGGGGCACGCGCCCGCGGCGGCACGGCCTACGTGACGCTCGAGCCCTGCGACCACACCGGCAGGACCGGCCCCTGCAGCCGTGCACTGCTCGACGCGGGCGTCGCCCGGGTGGTGATCGCGGTTCCCGACCCCACGCCGAAGGCCGCCGGGGGCGCCGCACGGCTGCGGGCGGGCGGCGTCGACGTGGCGTCCGGGCTGCTCGCCGAGGAGGCCGAGCGGGTCAACGCCGAGTGGCTGACCTACGCCCGTCTCGGCCGGCCGCACGTGACCTGGAAGCTCGCCGCCACCCTCGACGGCAGATCCGCCGCGGCCGACGGCACCAGCCAGTGGATCACCTCTCCCGAGGCCAGGGCCGACGTCCACCGCCTGCGCGCCCGTTGCGACGCCATCGTCGCCGGCATCGGCACCGTCCTGGCCGACGACCCCCGCCTCACCGCCCGCCCGGCGGCGGCTCCTGATGGTCCCGCCCCGGTCAGCGGCCGTCCCCTCCGGGTCGTGGTCGACACCGGTGCGAGGACTCCGCCGCATGCCAGGGTGCTCGACGGCCAGGCGCCCACGCTGGTCGCGATCGCCGAAGACGCCGTCACCAGCCTCGACGCCGACCTCCTGCGCCTGCCCCGCCACGACGGCGGCCTGGACCTGCACGCCCTGCTCAAGGAGCTGGCCGCGCGCGAGGTCGTCAGCGTGTTCCTGGAGGGCGGCCCCACGCTCGCGGGCTCCTTCGTCGAGCAGGGGCTCGTCGACCGCGTCGTCGCCTACGTCGCGCCCGCCCTCCTCGGCGCCGGGCCCGCCGCGCTGGGACAGGCCGGGGTGGGCAGCATCGGCCAGGCGCACCGCCTGGTCTTCGACGAGGTTTCCCGCATCGGGCCGGATCTGCGGCTCACCGCCCGGCCCGTGCCCCCACAACACAGGGAGAAGTGATGTTCACCGGAATCATCGAGGAGAAGGGCGAGGTCGTCGCCGTCGAACCCGCCGGCGACTCGGCCAGGCTGTCCGTGCGCGGCCCGATCGTCGTCTCCGACGCCCGGCACGGCGACTCGATCGCCGTCAACGGCGTCTGCCTCACGGTCGTGGACGTGCGGGGCGAGGTGTTCACCGTCGACGTGATCAAGGAGTCGCTGGACCGCAGCTCCCTCGGCGCCCTCGCCGAAGGCTCCGCCGTCAACCTGGAGCGGGCCGTGCGCGCCGACCAGCGCCTCGGCGGCCACATCGTCCAGGGCCACGTCGACGGCACCGCCGTGCTGCTGTCCAGGCAGCCCGGCACTAACTGGGACAACCTGCGGTTCTCCCTGCCGGAGGCGCTGAGCCGCTACGTGGCCGAGAAGGGGTCGATCGCGATCGACGGAATCAGCCTGACCGTGACGACTGTTGACGATGAGAGCTTCGGCGTGAGCCTCATCCCCACCACGCTGAAACTGACCACCATGGGCGAGCGCCAGGTGGGCGACCTGGTGAACATCGAAGTCGACGTGATCGCGAAGTATGTGGAAAGGCTGGTGGTCAGGCAGTGAACTGGGCCGATGCCGGATTCGACGTGTTCGGCACACACGTGCTCTGGACGGACCTGGTCGGCAACATCGCCGCACTGGCCACCGTCCTGTTCGCCATGCGCAAGTCGATGTGGACCTGGCCGGTGCAGTTCACCGCCTCGGTGCTGCTGTTCATCGCCTCGGTCAACGCCGGCATCACCGGCAACGCGCTCAAGCAGGTGCTGTTCGGGGTCCTGGCCGTCTATGGCTTCTGGGCCTGGCGCCGCGGCACCGAGGGTGGCAGGGAGCTCGCCGTCAGGCCCGCCAGCAGTCGGGAGCGGCTGCTGATGATCTCCGTCATGCTCGCGGGCACCGTGCTGGTCGGGCTGTTCTTCTACGTCACCGGCCTGTCGTGGGGCGCCCACGAGCCGCTGCCGAAGGGCGCGTTCCTGGTGGCCGCCGACGCCTACATCTTCGTCGGCAGCGCCGTCGCCACCTGGGCGCAGGGCAGGGCGCTGGTCGACTTCTGGATCGTCTGGGTGGCCGTCGACCTGGTCGGGGTGCCGCTCGCGTTCAGCTCGGGGCTGGTGGTCTCCGGCTCCGTCTACGCGGTGTTCTTCGTGCTCGTCCTCGTCGGGTTCGTCAAGTGGCTGCGCGAATACCGCGGTGCCGCGGGCGAGCCGGGAAGCCGGATGGCGGTGGCCTCGTGAGCGACATCATCTTCGATCCGGTCGAGCGGGCCGTCGAGGACATCCGCGCCGGCAAGGCCGTCGTGGTCGTCGACGACGAGAACCGCGAGAACGAGGGCGACATCATCTTCGCCGCCTCCAAGGCCACCCCCGAGCTGCTGACGTTCACGATCAGGCACACCAGCGGCGTGATCTGCGTGCCCATGGAGGGCAGGGAGCTGGACCGCCTCGGCCTGCCCCTCATGGTCGTGCACAACAGGGAGCGGCTGCGGACGGCGTACACGATCAGTGTGGACGCCCGCGACGGCGTCACCACCGGCATCTCCGCGGCCGACCGCTCCAGGACCATCCGCGCCCTCGCCGACTCCGCCACCGAGCCGAACGAGCTCGTCCGCCCGGGGCACATCTTCCCGCTGCGTTACCACGACGGCGGCGTGCTGGCGCGGCGTGGCCACACCGAAGCGGCCGTGGACCTGGCCAGGCTCGCCGGACTGAGCCCCGCCGGGGTCCTGGCCGAGGTCGTCAACGACGACGGCACCATGGCCAGGCTCCCGCAGCTGCGGGCGTTCGCCGACGCGCACGACCTGGCGCTCATCTCCATCGAGCAGCTCGTCGACCACCGGCGCAGGACCGAGAGCATGGTCACCAGGGTCGCCGAGACCAACCTGCCCAACGCCTACGGGATGTGGCGGGCCTACGGCTACGCCAGCGCCCTCGACGGCGGCGAGCATGTCGCGCTCGTCTACGGCGACCTCGACGGCGGCGAGAACGTGCTGGTCCGGGCCCACTCCGAATGCCTGACCGGTGACGTTTTCGGCTCGCTGCGCTGCGACTGCGGCGTGCAGCTCGACCACGCGATGTCCGCCGTCGCCGAGGAGGGCCGCGGCGTGATCGTCTATCTGCGCGGGCACGAGGGCCGCGGCATCGGCCTGCTCGCCAAGCTCAGGGCCTACAGCCTGCAGGACGGCGGCGTCGACACCGTGGACGCCAACCTCGAGCTGGGGCTGCCGATCGACGCCCGCGAGTTCTCCAACGCCGGGCAGATCCTGGCCGACCTCGGCGTCAAGTCGGTGCGGCTGCTCACCAACAACCCGGCCAAGCTCAAGGGCATGGACGGCTACGGCATCAAGGTTCTCGGCCGCGAGCCGATGCCGGTCGCCGTCAACCCCTACAACGAGCGCTATCTCGAGGCCAAGCGTGACCGTCTCGGCCATGACATCATCTCGGAGGCTTCATGAGCGGCGATGGACGCCCGGCGGCGACGGCCGTGCCGGACGCGGCTGGACTGACCGTCGGCGTGGTCGCGGCGAGCTGGCACGCCAAGATCACTGACCAGCTGGTGGCGCGGGCCGTCCAGGCCTGTGACGACTCAGGTGCCGTCGCCACCGTCGTCCGGGTGCCGGGCTCGCTGGAGCTCCCGGTGGTCGCCCAGGCGCTGGCCCGCCGCTGCGACGCGGTGGTGGCGCTCGGCGCGGTCATCCGCGGCGAGACGGCCCACTTCGACTACGTCTGCGACTCGGTCACGGCCGGTCTGACCCGGGTCTCGCTCGACGAGCGGACCCCCGTCGGCAACGGCGTGCTCACCTGCGAGTCGCTCGACCAGGCTCTCGATCGTTCCGGGGTGCCGGGAAGCAAGGAGGACAAGGGGTACGAGTCGGCGATCGCCGCGCTGGAGACCGCCCTCCTCCTGCGGACCCTCGACTGACCTGCGGTAAATTTCGTCCGTGTCTGAGCCCGTCCCGCCTCCGCCCCTGCCTGTCACCTGGCGCCCGCGCCGGGGAAGGATCGTCGCCTACGGCTTCGCCGTGCTGATCGTGATCGGGGCGATGGTGATGGCCGTTCTCATCGCCGCCCCCTTCAAGCTCCCCGACCGGCTGGCGATCGTGGCGTTCGGGGGCGCGGTGGCCTACGTGCTCCACCTGCTCGGCCGGGTCCGGGTGGATGCCGACGAGGAGGGCATCACGGTCGTCAACGCCCTGCGCACCCACCGCTACACCTGGCCGGAGGTGCTCGACGTGACCCTGCTCACGGGGGATCCGTGGCCGAAGATCGATTTTTCCGACGGCCGCACGATCGGCGCCATGGGGATCCAGGGGTCGGAGAAGCCCCTGGCCCGCCGCGCCACCGCCGAGCTGGCCGCGCTGATCCACGAACGCGGCGAGGCGCGCGAACGATGAATGTCCAAGAAAGTGCCGGGCGCGTAGCCTGAAGGCGTGCTGCGGCGGACAATCAGGGCGATGGACATCGAGTCGCCCGAACAGCTCACCGAACTGCTCGACCGGCATGCCTACCTGGCTGACGAGGGGCTGGCCACGGCCGCCTTTCTGGCGCTGCGGATGCGGCGGCCGCTGTTTCTCGAAGGGGAGGCAGGGGTCGGCAAGACCGAGCTGGCCAAGACGCTGGCCGCGCTGCTCAAGGCGCCGCTGATCCGCCTGCAGTGCTACGAGGGGCTCGATGCCGCTCAGGCGCTCTACGACTGGGACTTCGCCCGGCAACTGCTGCATCTCAAGGCCGCGGAGGCGGCGGGGATCACCGACGTGGGCAGGCTCGAGGGCGAGATCTACGGGCGCAGGTTCCTGATCGCGCGGCCGTTGCTCAAGGCCCTGGAGACGCAGCCGAGCGTGCTGCTCGTGGACGAGATCGACCGGGCCGACGACGAGTTCGAGGCGTTCCTGCTGGAGGTGCTGTCCGACTTCACCATCTCCATCCCCGAGCTGGGCACGATCACGGCCGCCACGCCGCCGGTGGTCGTGGTGACGTCCAACCGGACGCGAGAGGTGCACGACGCGCTCAAGCGGCGCTGCCTCTACCACTGGCTGGAGCATCCAAGCTTCGACCGTGAGGTGGCGATCCTGCTGCGCCGCCTGCCGGCGTGCACGGAGACCCTGGCCATGCAGGTGGCCCGCGCGGCCGAGCGGCTGCGGCGGGCCGATCTGGTGAAGCCGCCCGGCGTGGCCGAGACGCTCGACTGGACCGAGGCGCTGCTCACGCTCGGCGCCAAGGAGCTGGATCCGGACCGTGCGGCGGCCTCGCTGGGCGCCGCGCTGAAGTACCGCGAGGACGTCGAGCGCGTCCTGGGCAACGGGCTGCTCCGGCATGAATGAGCTGGCCGGCACCCTCACCGGGTTCGTCAGGACGCTGCGGGCGGCCGGGGTGGCGGCCGACCACGAGCGGGCCCAGAACCTGCTGCGGGCGCTGGACCATCTCGATGTGACCGCGCAGGACGAGGTCTACTGGGCGGGGAGACTGACCCTCTGCGCGGGACCGGATGACCTGCCCCGCTATGACCGGTGCTTCGCCGCGTACTTCGGCGGCGCGAGGGCGGCCGTGAGCCGCGCCGGGACGACGTCCGTCACCCGGCACACCGCCGCGGCCGCCGAGGGCGAGCGGCGGGAGGGGGAGGCGGCCCCCGCCACCGCCAGCCGGACCGAGGTCCTGCGGCACCGGGACGTGGCCAGGCTCACCGACGCCGAGCGGGCCGAGGTGCACCGGATGCTGTCGATGCTCAGGAGCGGGCGCGCCAGCAGGCGGTCGCGGCGCTACGAGAGCGCGCACCGGGGGGCGCTGGACCAGCGGCGCACGATCCGCGAGGCGCTCAAGAAGGGCGAGGTGGCCACGCTCCGGCATCGCCGGCACACCACCAGGCCGCGCCGGGTGGTGCTGTTCGTCGACGTCAGCGGGTCGATGTCCCCGTACGCGGAGACGCTGCTGCGGTTCGCGCACGCCCTGGTCAGGAACGAGCCGCGGGCCACCAAGGTGTTCTCGGTGGGCACCAGGCTCACCGCGATCACCGGCGAGCTGCGCCACCGCGACCCCGGCACCGCGCTGAACGAGGTGTCCCGGGCGATCCCCGACTGGAGCGGGGGGACCAGGCTGGGGGAGGAGCTGAGGGAGTTCCTCGTCCGGCACAGCGCCCGGGGCGCGATCGCGGTGATCGCCTCGGACGGCTGGGAGCGCGGGGATCCGGAGCTGCTCGGCACGCAGATGGCCAGGCTGGCCCGCCAGGCGCACCGGGTGATCTGGGTCAATCCACACAAGGGGTATGAGGACTATCAGCCGCTGACCGGCGGCATGCGGGCCGCCCTGCCGTACCTCGACGACCTGGTCGCCGGTCACAGCTTGGCCGCCTACGAGGAACTCAGCGAAAGGCTCGCCCATGCGTGACGTGCTGCCGGAGATCATGCGCTGGTGGAGATCCGGGCTCAGGTTCGGGCTCGCGACGGTGGTGAGCACGTTCAGCAGCGCGCCCCGGCCACCGGGCGCGGCCATGGCGGTGCGCGGCGACGAGGTGGTCGGCAGCGTGTCGGGCGGCTGCGTGGAGGGCGCGGTGTTCGAGCTCGCCACCGAGATCGACACGCCCGTCCTGCAGAGGTACGGGGTCAGCGACGACGACGCGTTCGCCGTGGGACTCACCTGCGGCGGCATCATCGACATCCTCGTCGAGCCGATCTCCATCGAGACCTTCCCCCAGCTGGGAGAGGTCGCGGCGTCGGTGGACACGCACGAGCCCGTCGCCGTCGCCACCGTGCTGTCCGGACCCGGCCGCATCGGCGCCCGCCGCATCGTCTGGCCCGACCGCTCCGCGGGGACGCTCGGCCCGCGGCGGCTCGACGAGGCCGTGGACGACGACGCGCGCGGCATGCTGGCCCAGGGCCTGACCGGCATCCGGCACTACGGCGGCGAGGGCGAGCGGAGGCTGGACGACCTGGCGGTGTTCGTGCACTCGTTCGCGCCGCCGCCCCGCATGCTGGTGTTCGGCGCGATCGACTTCGCCGCCGCGGTCGCCCGGGTGGGCAAGTTCCTCGGCTACCACGTCACCGTGTGCGACGCCCGGCCCGTCTTCGCCACCCCCAAGCGCTTCCCGGAGGCCGACGAGGTGGTGGTGAAGTGGCCGCACGACCATCTGGCCACGGTGCAGGTGGACGAGCGCACGGTGATCTGCGTGCTGACCCACGACCCCAAGTTCGACGTGCCGCTGCTGGAGGTGGCGCTGCGCACCGAGGCCGGCTACGTGGGCGCGATGGGCTCGCGCCGCACCCACGAGGACCGGCTGGCCAGGCTGCGCGAGGCGGGCCTGAAGGAGGACGAGCTGGCTCGGCTGCGCTCGCCCATCGGCCTGGACCTCGGGGCGCGAACCCCGGAGGAGACGGCCGTGGCGATCGCCGCCGAGCTGATCCAGCTCCGCTGGGGCGGGTCGGGACGGCCGCTGACCCACACCGAGGGCCGCATCCACCACGACGGATAGGGGCAGCGCATGAGGCGATTCCGGGTGGCCGGGCTGCTGCTCGCAGCCGGTCAGGGCGCGAGGCTGGGCAGGCCCAAGGCGTTGCTGGAACATCAGGGCGAGCGGCTGGTCGACCGCGGCGTGCGGCTGCTGGAGGAGGGCGGCTGCCATCCCGTCGTGGTGGTGCTGGGCGCCGCCACGGTGCAGGTGCGCCGGGCGGTGACCGTACGCAATCCCGACTGGCCCGACGGCATGGGCTCGTCCCTGCGGATCGGCCTGGCGGCGCTGCCCGCCGAGGCGGAGGCCGTCGTGGTGGCGCTGGTGGACCAGCCGTTCGTGCGGCCGGAGGCGGTGCGCGCACTGATCGCCTCCGGAGCCGAGGTGGCCGTCGCGACCTACGGCGGCAGGCGCAGGAACCCGGTGCTGATCGGCCGCCGGCACTTCGCCGAGGTGGCCGCGATGGCGCGGGGCGACGTGGGCGCGCGGCCGTTCCTTGCGGCCCATCCCGAGCTGGTCACCGACGTGCCGTGCCCCGGCGACCCGGCGGACATCGACACGCCCGAGGATCTGAAGCTGCTAGAAGCGGAGTGAGGCGACGGCGGCCCGGTGGTCGCTGCCGGTCGCCGGGGCCACCCCCGCCTGGGTCGCCGTCATCCCGCGGAACAGGATGTGGTCGGGCCTGGTGATGGGGAAATCGGCGGGCCAGGTGAAGCCGAACCCGTCTCCGGCCGCCGTCTGCGCGTCGGTCAGCGGCGGCGTCAGCCCCCGCATCCCGCGGTCGGTGGTGGCGGTGTTGAGGTCGCCGAGCAGCAGGAGCCGCTTGCTGGTGTCGGCGTCGACGAGCTTGCGCGCCTGGGCCAGCGAGGTGTCGCGGGAGGCGGTCTGCCCTGGCCGCGCCGAGGCCAGGTGCATCACGTAGACGGTGACCTTGCCCTTCGGCGTGGACACCACCGCGCGCAGCGCCCGCACCCAGCCCATGCCAACGTCCAGTGGCTTGCGCTCGGTGATCGGATAGCGGCTCCACAGCCCGACCGTGCTCACGGCGTAGCGATGCCTGTAGGTCTTGTTCAGCTGCTTGGCCGCCGGGCCGCCAGGGGTGAGCTCCTGGGCGGCCAGCAGGTCCAGGTCGTCGGCGATGGCCCGCACCGCCTCACCGGAGGCGTTGTTGCGCACGCCCACGTTCACGGTGCCGACCGACAGGTCGCTCGGCCCGCCGGGCGGCGACTGCAGCAGCGTGGAGCCGAACATCGCCGCCCACACCACCCCGGGCACCAGCGCGGTGACCGTGGCCACCGCGGAACGTGCCAGGACGGCGGCCACGAGCAGGAGCGGCACGATCCACCCGAGCCACGGCAGCACGCTCTCCATGACCGGCGTGAACCCGCCCAGTACCGGGATGAACCGGTGCCCCGCCAGCCCCACGGCCAGCACGGCGGACACCACGATGACGACCCTTTTCAACACCCTGACCAAGCTAGTGGCTCGCTGGCCGACACGCCGACGCGCTAACCTTTTGCCATCGCAACGGAACATCATTCGGTTCACGGGAGCCCGGCATGCGCATCGGTATGGCACTCAACTACTCGGGCGGTTTCAAGGAGACGGTCGCCGAGCTGGCCGACTACGAGAAGGCCGGACTCGACATCGTGTTCGTGGCCGAGGCCTACAGCTTCGACGCCGTCAGCCAGATGGGCTACATCGCCGCCAGGACCGAGCGGCTGCAGATCGCCTCGGGCATCCTGCCGATCTACTCGCGCACGCCGACGCTGCTGGCGATGACCGCCGCGGGGATGGACTACGTCTCCGACGGCCGCTTCACGCTGGGCCTGGGCGCCTCGGGCCCGCAGGTGATCGAGGGCTTCCACGGCGTGCCGTACACCGCGCCGCTGGGCCGTACCCGAGAGGTCATCGAGATCTGCCGCCAGGTGTGGCGGCGCGAGCGCCTGCAGTACGACGGCAAGCACTACACGCTGCCGCTGCCCGCCGACCAGGGCACCGGCCTCGGCAAGCCGCTCAAGCTCATCAACCACCCGGTACGGTCCCGCATCCCGATCGTGGTCGCGGCAATCGGCCCCAAGAACGTCGAGCTGACCGCGGAGCTGGCCGAGGGCTGGGAGCCGATCTTCTACATGCCGGAGAAGGCCGCCGACGTATGGGGGGCGTCGCTGGCCGCGGGCAAGGCCAGGCGGGACCCGGAGCTGGGCGAGCTGGACGTGATCGCGCAGGCCTCGCTGGCGATCGGCGACGACGTGAGCGGGCTGCTGGAGTTCGGGCGGCCGATGGCGGCCCTCTACATCGGCGGCATGGGCGCCAAGGGCCGGAACTTCTACAACGACCTCGCCAGGCGCTACGGCTACGAGAAGGAGGCCGAGCAGATCCAGGAGCTCTACCTCGACGGCAAGAAGGACGAGGCGGCGGCGCTCGTCCCGCACGAGCTGCTGGAGAAGATGTCGCTGATCGGCAGCGAGGGGTTCGTCCGCGACCGGGTGCAGGCGATGAGGGAGTCGGGCGTCACCACGCTCAACGTCGCCCCCTTCGGAAAGACGCACGAGGAGCGGGTGCGGCTGATCGAGACCATCAAGGAGATCGCCTCCTGACGCCTCGCGGACGGGCGCCGGGGAATGTCCGGCCGCGGGAGTTGGTTACCTGAGGCGTGGCCGGTGTGTCCAGTGTCCCCGGGCCTCACCTATATCGCCTTCGCGGACTACCGTTCGGCTGGAGCCGCGTTGTGCCTTTCGCCGAGAGGCGACCTGCACACCGGTACGCACGCGTCGGGACGCCCCGTCCTCCCCTGGGAGGGCGGGGCGTTTCGCGTTGCGAGCCGAAGATCGGGCGACGGGCTCTATGGTTGGTCGGAAACTGATGTTTGCTGAGTATTGGCGGAGATATGTCCGACGCGACGCCCTCTCTGATCGCGGGCCGGTATCGGCTTGATGAGCGCATCGGCAGCGGGCCGATGGGCGAGGTGTGGCGGGGGTACGACACCCGCGCAGACTGGACCGTGGCCGTGAAGATGCTGGGGGCCAAGGCCGTAGGGGCGGCGACCAGGCAGGTGCTGAGGCAGCACGCTCAGGCCGTCGCCCGGGTGATCCATCCGAACGTGGCCATGGTGCTCGACGTCGGCGACCACGAGGGCGCCCCGTTCCTGGTGATGGAGTTCCTCACCGGGCCCAGCCTGGGCGAGGAACTGGCCGCCCGCGGGCCGATGAAGGTCGTCGAGGTGTGCGATCTGGTCGGGCAGGCCGCGGCGGGGCTGGACGCGGCGCACCGGGCCGGAGTGGTGCACGGGCAGGTGAAGCCCGACAGCCTCCGGCTGGCCGGCAGCGGGGTGTTGAAGGTCGTCGGGTTCGGGCTGGCCGAGCAGGAGGCCACCGACGCCGATCGCCGCTACCGGGCGCCCGAGCAGCTCGACGGGCGTGGTGGCGAGGCGGCGGATCTGTACGCGCTCGGGGTGATCTGTTACGAGCTGCTCACCGGGCAGGCCCCCGCCGGGCAGGCGCCGAGCTCGCTGCGGCCCGAGGTGCCCGAGGAACTGGACCGGCTGGTGCTCGCCCTGCTCGCCGAGGACCCCGCCGAGCGGCCCGCCAGCGGGGAGTCGCTGCGCCGGACGCTGGCGGGCATCGCCAGGCCGCGGGCCAAGGTGGTGGCGAGTCCCGCGCCCGAGTTCCAGCCGCCGGTCCCGCGGGCCGGAGACACGGCGGTCTTCGACGCCGCCGAGCTCGCCCCGCCCGTCAAGGACTCCTCCAACGGGCGGCTGTTCATCCAGTTCGGGGTGGCGGTGGGCGCGATCGTGGCCGTCACCGTCGCGATGGTGGTGATGGCGGGGATGGGGGACGAGGAGCCCGTCGCCGCCCCCACGCCGACCGTGACGCTCGCACCGACCGGGACGTCCACCCCGGACCGGACGCCGAGCACGGACCCGACACCGAAGGCGACCATCGCCCTGCCGAGTTCGGAGCCCACCGGCCTGCGGGAGACGGACGTGCCGAATCCCAAGGGCACCGTCGGCGTCGGCGAGCCGCCCGGTGGCTGGAAGACCTGGGCGGAGCGGTTCGACGAGGCGGTGCAGAGCCAGATGACCTTGGGCGGGATCGACCCGCGTACGGCGAGCAAGGCCCAGGAAAAGATCAGGAAGGCCGGCCGTAAGATCGCCGAAGGCAACGTCGCCGCCGGACAGGGCCAGCTCGAGGACGTCATGCGCGACCTTCTCAGGGCCAGGGAGAAGGGCGAGATGACCGGCGCCGGCCCCCTGTCGTCCTGGCTGGACGAGTGGCGGCTCAGATAGCGCCCGCGATCGAGGTCAGTCCCGCGACATGAGCGTGAGCGCGTACAGGGCGACGGCGGCGAAGTCGTCCGCCGGCTCCGACGCCTGCCACGAGCGCACGTCGTCGACGAACCTGCCGCCCCTGCCCGTGAAGGCCGCGTACGGGTCCGCGCCGCCCTCCGGGCAGGGAGCATGCCGTCCTGGTGGTCGCCGAGGCCGTCCTCGAACAGCGAGGTCGCGTTCGGGCCGTTCACCACGGCAACCGCCGGCGGCCTGCCGGTGAGGTTGGCGATCTGGTGGTGCGGGCAGCGGACCGCGCTCTCGCCCACCCCGGCGACGAACGACACGCCCCAGGGGTTGGCGCCGAGCGCCCAGCCGCGCTGCCGGGTGCCGAACGCGTCGTAGGCGCCGTCCCCGCTGACCGAGCGGTACAGGCGCGAGGTCGCCAGGCCGAAGGCGTGCGGTACGGAGTCGAAGGCGTCGTAGGCGGCGCCCGCGCCGAACGGGTCCTTGGCGGCCCTGGCCGTGCCGATGTCGAGCTGTGCCCGCAGATCGGCCAGCAGGGCGCGCTCCGTGACCTCCGGCCGGACGGCGGCGGCCCGGCGCAGGCCGGTGATCAGGTCCCCTCGAGGACCTCGCGCCCGCGCTGGTCCACCACGCTGAAAGCGGCGCCGGCGGATCCGGTGCGGGTCATCAGGTAGGCCCGCTTGCTCTCGCCGGGCGCGAACCCCACCTGATCGACGCGGATGTGGCCGGACGCCTCCGGCCGCGCCAGCGCCGGACTCGCGGCCGTCATGAGGCCTGCCACGGTCACGACCGTCAACCCGATCGCCAGGGCGTTCCGCATCGGCTCTCCTGTCTAGTTAGGAAACCTTCCTAACCGCTCCCTAGGGTCGTTCATCGTACGTGGCGTGAGTCGTCAATAGTGACAGGGCGGGCGATACACGTACATTGGCGAAATGACCGTCAATTACCAGGAGCGGCGGGCTCGGCTCGCGGCCATGCTGCCCGCGCACGAGGTCGACGCCATGCTGGTCACCTCGAGCGTCAACGTGCGTTACCTCACCGGCCTGGCCAGCTCCAACGCCGCCGTCCTGGTAAGGGCCGACGGCTCGGCGCTGCTCGTGACCGACAACCGCTACATCGACAAGACGCACGGGCTGGACGTCAAGGCGGTGGAGGCGACCGACGTGGCGAGCAGGCTCGCCGCGCCGGGCGTCGGCATCGAGGCGGCGAGCATGAGCGTGGCCACCTTCAACCGGCTGGGCGGCGGGCTGGTGCCGCTGGAGCCGCTGGTCGAGCGGCTCAGGACGGTCAAGGACGACGACGAGCTCGAGCTCGTCCGCACGGCCTGCGCGATCACCGACCAGGCGTTCGCCGACATCTCCCGGAACATCGGGCCGGGCGTCACCGAGCGCGACCTCGCCCGCCTCCTCGACGCCCGCATGATCGAGCTCGGCGCCGACAAGCCCGGCTTCGAGACCATCGTCGCGGCCGGCGAGAACGGCGCCATCCCGCACCACGCCCCCACGGACAGGGAGCTGCGCTCCGGCGACCTGGTGACCATGGACTTCGGCGCCCTCTACCAGGGCTATCACGCCGACATGACGCGCACGGTCTGCCTGGGCGAGCCCGCCGGCTGGCAGCGCGAGATCTACGACCTGGTCGCCGAGGCCCAGCGCGCGGGCTGCGCGGCGGTCCTGCCCGGCGCGCAGGCCAAGGAGGTGGACGCCGCCTCCCGATCCGTCATCGAACTCGCCGGCCACGGTGACCACTTCCGCCACGGCCTCGGCCACGGGGTGGGCCTGGAGATCCATGAGGAGCCGTTCCTGGGCCCTTCACGTACCGGTAGACTAGAGGACCGAGTTCCGATCACCGTCGAGCCGGGGATCTACCTCCCAGGCCGGGGCGGCGTTCGCATCGAGGACACTCTCGTGACACGTGGGAGCGGGGCGGAACTTTTCACCAAGACGACCAAGGAGCTGCTCGTTCTTTGAGCGGCCACACGCGGGAGAGAACGAGTGGCGACGACCAACGACCTCAAGAACGGCATTGTGCTGAAGCTCGACGGTGGTGAGCTGTGGGCCGTCGTGGAGTTCCAGCACGTCAAGCCGGGCAAGGGCGGCGCGTTCGTGCGCACCAAGCTCAAGAACGTGCTCTCCGGCAAGGTCGTCGACAAGACCTTCAACGCCGGAGTCAAGGTCGACGTGGCCAACGTCGACAAGCGTGAGATGCAGTACTCCTACAAGGACGGCGAGGACTTCGTGTTCATGGACACGGAGACCTACGACATGGTCAACGTGCCCAGCAAGACGGTCGGCGACGCCGCCAGCTACATGCTCGAGAACACCCTCGCCACGGTGGCCTTCAACGAGGGTTCCGCCCTCTACGTGGACCTGCCCGCCGCGGTCGAGCTGACCATCGAGGCCACCGAGCCGGGCCTGCAGGGCGACCGCTCCACCGGCGGCACCAAGCCCGCCACCCTGGAGACCGGCGCCGAGATCAAGGTCCCGCTCTTCATCACCACGGGCGAGCGGGTCAAGGTCGACACCCGCAGCGGCGAATACCTCGGCCGGGCCTGAGGTGTCGGCACGAGGCAAAGCACGCAGGCGGGCTCTGGACATCCTCTTCGAGGCCGAGCTGCGCGGCGAAGACCCCCTGAAGATCCTCGGCGAGCGGGTGGAGCGCCAGGAGCCTCCGGTGAACGAATACACCTCGGCCATCGTCGAAGGTGTCGCCAGGCACAACGCTCGCATCGACGAGCTGATCACCACCTACTCCGAGGGCTGGACCCTCGACCGCATGCCCGCGGTCGACCGCAACCTGCTGCGCGGCGGCACCTACGAGCTGCTGTGGATGCCGGACGTCCCCGAGGGCGTGGTCATCAGCGAATGGGTGCACCTGGCGGGGGAGCTGTCGACGGACGAGTCGCCGCAGTTCGTCAACGGCCTGCTGGCCCGCTTCAAGCAGCTCAAGCCCAGCCTGACGCTCTGACGGCACGGGCCGGCCGCGAGGATCACGCGGCTGCCCGTGTCACGCCCTCGTACGCCGCCGTACGCCGCTGTGCGGCCTCACCGCGCGCGCCGTACGGCCTGCTTGAACTCGGGGCACTCCACCAGCGGGTCGTGCTCGCAGACGGCGGCGTGGCGCAGGCTGTCGCGCAGCCGGGTGAGCTGGTCGACGCGTTCGCCGACCTCCCGCTCCTTGGCCGCCATCCGCTCGCGCAGCTCCGTGTCCGACGGCCTGGCCCGCAGGAAGCCGGCGATCTCCGCCAGCGTGAACCCGGCGTCGCGGGCGCAGCTGATCAGCGCGAGCCGGTCCAGCGTCTCCGCGCGGTAGGCGCGGCGCAGGCCGTTGCGGCCGTCGGCGGTGATGAGGCCCTTGCGCTCGTAGAAGCGCAGGGCTGACGGGGCCAGCCCGGACCGCTGGGACACCTCGGCGATGTCGAGCAGCATTCGCGCTCCCTTGGCTTGAACCGCGCTTCACGTCGCAGTCTAGGGCCACCGCTGGGCGGTGCTCGTGGCGGCGCGGGCTCGAGGGCGTCCGTACTGGACGGGGCTGCCGCCGGAGATCCTGCTGATACCACTGCAGCTCGACGCCCAGGTGGACGCCGAGCTGCGGATCGCGGACCCGGCGAGGCCGCGGGCGGTGCCGATGTCGTCGGCGCGCGACCCGTGGGAGCCCGCCCGCTACCTCTGAACGGCTGTCAGTGACCCGACGCCGCCCGCTCCTGGACCAGTCGCTCCTCGCCCGTCAGCGTGTGGAGCGGCTTCTCCTTGATGAACAGCACCGCCACCAGCGCGAGCGCCGTCAGCGGCACGCCGATGAGGAACAGGTCTGCCGTGGCCGTCGCGTACACGTCCTGGATGACCCGGACCACGGGGGCGGGCAGCTTGGAGATGTCCGGGACGGCGTCGCCTCCGGCGGGCAGCGGGCCCAGCTTCTCCGTCATCAGCGTGGTGATCCGGTTGGCGAGCACCGCCCCCAGGGCGCTGACGCCGACCGCGCCGCCCATGCTGCGGAAGAAGGACAGCACCGAGGTGGTGACGCCGAGGTCCTGGGCGTCGATGTCGTTCTGCGCCGCGAGCACGAGGTTCTGCATGAGCATGCCGACGCCGATGCCGAGCACCGCCATGTAGACGCCGAGCACCAGCGTGCTCGTCCGCCCGTCGATGGTGCTGAGCAGGCCCATCCCGGCGAGCATGACGACGCCGCCGGCCACCAGGAAGCCCTTCCAGCGGCCCCAGCGGGTGATGAGCTGGCCGGCGACGGTCGAGGAGATGAGCAGGCCGAAGACCATCGGCAGGCTCATCAGACCGGCGACCGTCGGCGACTTGCCGAGAGCCACCTGGAAGTACTGCGACAGGAAGACCGTGCCGCCGAACATGGCCACGCCGACCAGCACACTGGCGACGGTGGCGAGGGTGACGGTGCGGTTCTTGAAGATGTGCAGGGGGATGATCGGCTCGGCGGCGCGCGACTCCACCCAGACGGCCAGCGCCAGGACGAGCACGCCGCCGCTCACCAGGCCGGCGGTCCACCACGAGCCCCACTCGAACTGCTGGCCCGCCAGCGACGACCAGATCAGCAGCGTGGAGACGCCCACCGTGATGAGCAGGGCGCCGAGGTAGTCGACCTTCACCTGCCTGCGCACCACCGGCAGGTCGAGCGTGCGCTGCAGCAGGATGATGGCCACGATCGTGAACGGGACGCCGATCAGGAAGCACCAGCGCCACCCCAGCCAGGAGGTGTCCACCAGCAGGCCGCCGATGAGCGGGCCGGCGACCGTGCCGACGCCGAAGACGGCGCCGAAGATGCCGGCGTAGCGGCCGAGCTCGCGCGGCGGGATCATGGCCGCCATCACGATCATGGCCAGCGCGGTCATGCCACCCGCGCCGACGCCCTGGACCACGCGGCTGACGATGAGGATCTCCACGTTCGGCGTCAGGCCCGCGATCAGCGAGCCCACCACGAACAGTCCCAGGGAGAGCTGGATCAGCAACTTCTTGTTGTAGAGGTCGGCCATCTTGCCCCAGAGCGGCACGGTGGCCGTCATGGCCAGCAGCTCGGAGGTGACGATCCAGGTGTAGACGGTCTGCGAACCCTGCAGGTCGGTGATGATGCGCGGCAGGGCGTTGGCCACGACGGTCGAGGCCAGGATGGACACGAACATGCCCACCATCAGCCCGGACAGCGCCTGCAGGACCTTCCGTCGGGAGGTTCGCTCGGCGGGCGCGGCCTCTGGTTCTGGCTGCGCGCTGGTCGTTGTCATGCTTCCTCTGTTTCTCGGGCAGGTGCGGGCGCGCGGCATGCGGATGCCGCAGAAGAAAGAACGAGAGTGGTTTACGGGTTGGGCAGACCTGCGGCGAGCCGGTCGAAGACCTCGTCGACCAGACCGGTGAGCTCCGGGCCGCCGTCCTGGGAGCTCCAGCGCAGCACCGCCGTCCGGAATGCGGCCAGGGCCACGGCCGTGACGAGTTCGGCGAAACCGGCGGCGGGGGCGCGCTCGGCGATCGCGGTCGCCATGGCACGCTCGGTCTGGCTGCCGCCGGCGACGAGTCTCGGCAGGAGCGAAGGGTTCTGCTCGAACACCTTCAGCCGGAGCAGCCACTGTTCGCGCCGCTCCTGGATGTCCTCGGCGACGTCCAGCATCGTCAGGCGCAGCGCCTCCAGAGCGGGAACGTCCGAGGGGACTGCGGCGAGCCTGTCTCTCAGCTCGTCCTCGTCCATCCGGCTCCGGCCGATCAGGGCGTCCTCTTTGGAGGGGAAGTAGTTGAAGAAGGTGCGGGAGGAGACGTCGACCGCCCCCGCGATGTCCTCCACCGTGACCTTCGCCAGGCCGCGCTCGGCGACCAGCCTCAGGGCGGCGCGCTCCAGCGCCGTGCGGGTTTCGAGCTTTTTGCGGTCTCTCCGCCCAAGCTCGTCACTGCTGTCCACGATGGTCACAAAGAGCAGAATAGAGGTGAAGTTTCAGAGTCTGCAACTTTTCAGGATGTGAAGTGGGGTAAATCACCCTGTTGATCGGTCAGGCGCCGGGGAGCGGGCGATCACCCGCACGGCGTAGGCTGGGCGCGTTCGTGGAAAGAGGGAGGCGAGCCGACGTTGCGTGCTGAAGGCGTCACGAGGACCCCGGCGGTCCGGACCGCCGTCGTCTGGGACGCGCTGCGGGCGGTGCTGGCCGAGCTGGCCGCCGCCACCGGGCGCGACGTGCTCGACATCGTCGACGCCGGCGGCGGCACCGGCGGGTTCGCCGTGCCGATGGCCGTGCTGGGCCACTCGGTGACCGTGGTGGACCCCAGCCCCGACTCGCTGGCCGCGCTTGAGCGCAGGGCCAAGGAGAAGGGCGTGCGGGTGCGCGCGCTGCAGGGCGACGCCGCCGGCCTGGGTGACCTGCTCAGCCGCGACAGTGCCGACCTGGTCCTGTGCCACAGCGTGCTGGAGTACGTCGAGGATCCGGTCAGCGCGCTGACCGCCATGGCCCAGCTCGTGCGCGCGGACGGCGCGGTGAGCGTGCTGGCCGCCAACCCGGTGGCCAGCGCCATCCATCGCGCGCTCGCCGGGCAGTTCGACGAGGCCAGGACCGTGCTGTCGGACCCGCAGGGGAGCTGGGGCGACCGCGACCCCACGCCGCGCCGCTTCACCGGCGAGACCCTCACCCAGCTGCTGACCGTGGCGGGGTTCGCCCCCGGCGTGGTCCACGGCGTGCGGGTCTTCGCCGACCTGGTGCCGAGCCGCCTGGTCGACGCCGAGCCGGGCGCCGCCGAGGCGCTGGTGGCGCTGGAGCAGGCCGCCTCGGCCCATCCGGTGCTGAGAGACATCGCGACCCAGCTCCACGTGCTGGGCCGCCGGCGGTGAAAGGTGCGAGGATGAGGCGGACCATCGGCATAGAACACGTGTGCGGATAGAATTGGCGGCGTGTCTCGCAAGCAGATCACCGGCATCGGCCCCGCTCCGGAGACCGGGGGCGACGACAGCGGCTGCCCCATCCTGCATGTCGACATGGACGCCTTCTTCGCCAGCGTCGAGCTGCTCGAGCGCCCGGAGCTGCGGGGGCGTCCGGTGATCGTGGGCTCGCCCGCCGGGCGGGGGGTCGTGCTCAGCGCCACCTACGAGGCCCGGGCCCAGGGCGTGCACTCGGCGATGCCCATGAGCAGAGCGCGCAGGCTGTGCCCGCAGGCCACGATCATCCCGCCCAGCCACGGCAAGTACACCGAGGTCTCCAAGGGCGTCATGGAGATCTTCCACTCGATCACCCCGCTGGTGGAGCCCATCGCGTCGGACGAGGCGTTCCTCGACGTCGCCGGTGCCCGGCGCAGGCTGGGATCGCCCGCCGAGATCGCCGCGATGATCAGGTCGGAGGTTCTGGAGCGCTACGGCATCACCTGCTCCGTGGGCATCGCGAGTAGTAAATTCATCGCAAAACTCGCCTCGAAACAGTGCAAGCCCGACGGCATGCTGGTGGTGCCCGCCGAAGAGGTCGTGGCCTTCCTCCACCCGCTGCCCGTGTCCGCGCTGTGGGGCGTCGGCGAGCGCACCGAGCAGTCCCTGGTCCGCCTCGGCATCCGCACGGTTGGCGACCTGGCCAGGGTGCCCCCGAGCACGCTCCAGCGCGAGCTCGGGCAGGCGGCGGGCGGCCACCTCGCGGCGCTGGCCTGGGGGCGGGACGAGCGGCCGGTGACCGCGCACGTCCCCGACAAGAGCATCGGCAACGAGGAGACCTTCGCCGCCGACGTCGACGATCCCGAGACGATCAAGCGTGAGTTGCTGCGCCTGTCCGAACGCGTGGCCGCCAGGATGCGTAAGGGCGGACACGTGGGCAGGACTGTAAGTGTGAAGCTGCGTCGCGCCGACTTCTCCACGATCACTCGGTCCCGGACACTGCGGGAGCCCACCGACGTCGCCCAGGAGATTTACGCCACAGCCTGTGAGCTCTTCCAGGCGGCGGGCCTGGAGCGCGTTCGCCTTCGCCTCGTCGGGGTCCGGATGGAGGGCCTGCGTCCTGCCGATTCGGCATCACGCCAGCTCAGCCTGGGAGAGCGGGAAACCGGCTGGCGTGAGGCCGAGCAGGCCATGGACAAGGCAGTGCAGAGATTCGGGCCCGATGCGGTGCTCCCCGCTTCGCTTGTGCGGGCCAGGCTTGATGAAATGGAGGCGTGAGGCGATGTCACGACTTCGGGGGAGGAGTGAAAAATGGCCCAGAATGAAGCCATGACGTCACCTCCGGTTTGGTCTGCGTTGGACGTTTGCTTTCGCCTACGTCTACAGCCTCGTATTCTGGGGATAACCGACCGCGAGGTTCGGACACCCCGTGTCGTCCGTTGCCGTATTCCCCGTCCTGGGGCCGTCCTTGGGAGGCGCCGTGCCGCTCTCTGAGCACGAGCAGCGCTTGCTCGACCAGATCGAGCAGGCCCTCTACGCCGAGGACCCGAAGTGGGCCAACACCGTAAGGATCAGTGACCCGCGCAGCCATTACAAGCGTCGCCTGGTCAAAGCCTCCATAGGCTTTGCCCTCGGCGTCGTCCTGCTGATGGTCGGCGTAGTGATCAACTTGATCCCCCTCGGCGTCGGCGGTTTCGTGGTCATGCTCGCCGCGTGTCTGTGGGGTCTGTCCAGTTGGAAACGAATGAATGGGTTCGGTGACTCCGCCTCGGCATCCGAAGCGAGCGTCCCGGGCAAGCAGGTCCGCCGGGGTAACCGGGGGAGCTTCATGGAGCGCATGGAAGAGCGCTGGCGCCGTCGCCATGACGAACGCTGAGCTCTAGCACCCCAAAAGACGAACGTGCGGCCGTTCCCCGCAGGGGGAACGACCGCACGCACGTTCGGTCAGATCGTCATGCGCCCTTCTGTGCTGCCGTCCGCCGCAACCTGATGTTCTCCAGCCGGTCGAAGCCGTCCAGCAGTCCCTCGCCCATGAGCCGCAGCCGCCGCATCGTCGACGGCGGCAGCAGCACCGCCCGCAGCCGCCTGCCCCGTGACACCGTGGCCGCCAGAGCCTGGCGCACCCTGCGCAGGTCCTTGTTCATGGGGCCGATCTCACCCGGATCCCGGGCGAACAGCACCCGCTCCACCGTCCCCGCGATCGCCGCGACGGACGCCGCCGACTCGGCGTCGAACTCGTACCGCTCGGTCAGCCGTCGCGCCAGCGCCCGCGGCGTCTCGCTGGGCTCGCGCGCCATGCCGTAGTCGCAGAGCGCGTCGTCCAGCTCCGCCCAGGCGGCCGCGACCGACGGATGGCTCACCGCCACCACCCTGGCCGTCACCTCGTCCGACGGCTGCGACACCTTCCAGCCGAGCACGCGGACCCGCCTGCTCCTCGTCACCAGCCTGATCGCGGCCGGGATCAGCAGGAGCAGCAGGAGCGCGCCCGCACCGATGCCGATCTTGGCGATCAGCGGCATCGAATCGTCCGGAGGCAGCCCGCCGCTGGCGATGAGCGCCTCACGGTCCAGCTCGCGCGGGTTCTGCCGGCTCTGCGGATCCAGCGGCTCGTCGGCCGAGGAGCTGGTGGCCCCCGGCGACGGGGTCGCGCTGCTGGTCGTGGAGCGCGGCTGCGGCTGCGTGTAGGTGGGCACCCGGGCGCTGCCCTGGCCGAGCGAGCCCGCGGGCGTCGGCTCGAACGGCAGCCAGCCCACGCCCTCGAAGTACAGCTCGGGCCAGGAGTGGGAGTCGTTCGTGCCGACGGTCCACTGGCCGCCGATCTGCGTGCCGCCGGTGTAGCCGATCGCCACCCGCGAGGGGATGCCGGCGATCCTGGCGAGCAGCGCCATCGAGGCCGCGAACTGCTCGCAGTAGCCCGCCCTGCTGCGCAGCAGGAAGTCCTGCAGCGCGGAGTTGCTGTGGCCCTGCGTCTTCAGGCTGTAGACGAAGCCGCCGTTCTTGGTGAAGAACTCCTGCAACCGGACCGCGGCCTGGTAGCTCGTCTCCGCGCCCTGCGTCTGTTCGAAGGCCAACTCCCTGATCTCCAGCGGCAGGTCCTCCGGCACCTCCAGGTAGCGCGGGTCGGCTCCCTCCCTGGTCGAGGGGAGCGAGTCCAGCAGGTCGGCCGTGGGCTCCGGCTCGCTCGTGGCGACCTCGTACTCCAGTCCGGCGGCCTGGTCGCGGGTGGAGAAGACCATCAGCGTGCTGACGTCCGCGCGCCAGTCGCCGTCGACCCTGATCTCCCTCGCCGGGTACGGCAGCGGCAGGAACGAGAGCTTGGCGATCTCCTCGCTGATGGTGATGGTGGAGCGGACGTTGCTGACCTTCACCCCCTGCCCCAGCCCCGGCGGCGGTGGCAGCGGGCCGTTCTCCGTCCTGTTCTCCGGGGCGCCCTCCGGCTGCGTCATGCCGAACTGGTCGCCGTCGAAGGTGTCGAGCGCGTAGATCCTCAGGTAGCGAGGCTTGTTGTCGCTGTTGGTGTAGGTGAGGACGGTACGCCGCTCCGGCAGCTCCAGCTGGCCCTTCAGGTTGGCGATCGGATTCGGGATGCTGATCGAGTTGCCCCTGCCCGAGCCGCTGCCGCCGACGCCGAAGGTGAAGAAGGAGACCGGCTCCATCGCGGGCAGCGCGGCGGGCAGCAGCACGGCCAGCGCGATCGCGGCGAAGCCGATCCGCTTGCCCGACAGGCGCAGGCCGCGCGTGTCCGCCGGTGCGCGCGCCTGCATGTCCGCGGTGGTCCGCAGGTCGGGCCGGGCCGAACGGTTCCGGCGCACCAGCACCGCCCTGCCCCAGTGCCCCACCCGCTCGCGCCCGTCGGCGATCAGCATGCTGGTGAACCCGAGCGCCGCGAGGATGAACGCGGGCCAGCTGATCGGATCGGGCAGGATCGTGGCCGGCACCGTGGCCAGCGCGAGCAGCGGCAGCCCGGCCAGCGCCGCCCTGCGCAGCCGCGCCGCGAACAGGTCGACGATGATCGCGATCAGGCCCACGCCGCCCGCGGTCAGCAGGGAGATGCCCTCGTTGGCCGGGACCGGCGCCGCGAACCGCTGGATGTCGTCCCAGCCGGTGGCCAGCAGCTCGGCCAGCTCCAGCACCGACGCCTTGGTCGGCACCAGCAACGCCCAGGCCTCCTCGGCGGCGAAGGACGCCGTCAGGAAGATCCACAGTGCTGCCACGCTGACCAGCGGCGCGGCCCAGGCGGGCAGCGACAGCCGGCCGCTCAGCACGCTCCCGGCCAGCACGGCCACCACCGCGCCGAGCGAGGCCCAGAACCAGGACCCGCCCTCGAAGAGCGGGTAGAGCAGGATGGACGCGGTGAACGTCGCCACCGCGGCCGCTACCGAAAGCCTCATGCCGAACCTCCGCTGAGGGCGTACCTGCCGCGGCTGGCGGCGTCCTGCCAGACCGAGGCGATCGAGACGCCGGCGGGCAGCCGGACGATCCGCCAGCCGTAGCCGGCCAGCACGGTCTGCACGGCCTGGGCGTTCTCCGCCGAGTCCTGAGTCTCCCCGTCCCACGTGTCCACGTCGAGCAGCACCGCCACTCCGGTGATGCCGCTGTGCCTGAGCCTGGCCAGCTCCCGCGCCTCCTCGGGATCGAGCGCGCCGACCACGGCCACGATCAGGCCGTCACCGCCGCCCTGCCGCAGCGCGGACACGCCCATCTCCAGCGAGCGGGCGGAACTGCTGCGCACCATGGCGAGCGTGTCGAGCAGCGACCAGCTCAGCCCCGAGTCGGTCAGGTGCTCGGCGCCCTGGTCGGTCACCAGCCGCAGGCCGAGGCCCTCGCGCGCCAGATGCACGCCGATGGAGGCGGCGGCCGAGACCGCCACCTCGAAGGAGGAGCGCGGGCCCTCGCCGCGGTGGGCGTACCTGCGGGTGTCGAGCAGGAGCGCGCCGCGGCTCTGCCACTGCTGCTCCTCGCGCCGTACCATCAGCTCGCCGTGGCGGGCGGTGGAGCGCCAGTGCACCCGGCGCAGGTCGTCGCCCTGCCGGTACTCGCGCGGGGCCACGTCGTCGTCGCCCGCGGCCGCCACGCTCCTGGTGCGGCTGTCGCCGCCGCCGGTCCACTCGCCGGACAGCCGTACGTGCGGCAGCGCCACCACCTGCGGGGTCACCACCAGCGTGTCGCTGATCGTGAACGCGCGGGTCAGCTCGACCAGCCCGAACGGGTCGGCGATGCGCACCGACAGCGGGCCGATCGGGTAGCGCCCGCGCAGGTCGGAGCGGACCCGGTAGTCGATCTCCCGGACGCCGCGAGCCTCCACCCTGTCCAGCACGAACCTGGGCCGCACGCCCAGCGCGTACGGCACCGTGTCCTCGATCAGCAGCAGACCGGTCGGCAGCCTGGTCACGTTCTCCAGGCGGAGCGTCACGGTCGCCTCGCCGCCCACTTCCGCCCTGCCCGGATCCAGCCGCCGGGCGCAGCTCAGGCGGTATCTGGTACGTGCCACCACCATCGCGGCCAGCAACGGCAGGGCCGTCACCAGCACCCCGATCCGGAACAGGTCGTTCTCGCCCAGCAGGAACGCCATCACCAGCGCGGCGATCCCGGAGGCGAGGAACGAGCGCCCCCTGGAGGTGAGCGCTCGCAGTCCGGCCCTCACGACGCCCGGGTCTCCGGCACGGGCACGCGCCTGACCAGCTCTGTCACCACCTGCTCGGGCAGGCGCCGCTGCCCCTGGGCCTCGATGCTCGGCAGCAGCCGGTGCGCGAGCACGGGCACGGCCAGCTCCTGCAGGTCGTCGGGGATGACGTAGTCGCGGCCGGAGAGCGCCGCGTGCGCCCTGGCCGCGCGGACGAGCTGCAGCGTCGACCGCGGCGAGGCACCCAGGCGCAGGTCGGGGGAGTGACGGGTGGCCACAGCCAGGTCGATGGCGTACTTCTTGACCGGCTGCGAGACGTACACGCCGCGCACCGCGTCGATCAGCGCGCGCACCTCCGCCGTGGTCGCCACCGGCTCCAGCTTGTCCAACGGCGGGGTGCCGCCGTGCACGTCCAGCATCTCCAGCTCGGCGGTCGGCTCGGGGTAGCCCATCGCGACCCGGGCGGTGAAGCGGTCCCGCTGCGCCTCCGGCAGGGGATAGGTGCCCTCCATCTCGATCGGGTTCTGCGTCGCGATCACCATGAACGGCGTGTCCAGCTGGTACGTCATGCCGTCAACGGTGACCTGACGCTCCTCCATGCACTCCAGCAACGCCGACTGCGTCTTGGGGGAGGCGCGGTTGATCTCGTCGCCCACCACGATGTTGGCGAACACCGGCCCAGGCTTGAACTCGAACTCCCGGGTCTGCTGGTTGTAGGCGCTCACCCCGGTGATGTCACTGGGCAACAGGTCGGGGGTGAACTGCACACGGCGCACGGGACAGTCAATGGACCGCGCCAGCGCCTTGGCCAGCATGGTCTTGCCAACCCCCGGGACGTCCTCGATCAGCAGGTGGCCCTCGGCGAGCAGAACGGTAACCGTGAGGCGGACGGCATCGCTCTTGCCCTCGATCACCGATTCGATCGCCTGCCGGATCCGGTGAGCGGTGGAGACCAGCTCACCGAGCTGGGGCGGGACGTCATGGGTTACTGCCACCGGGCCTCCATGGGAAGTGCTGCGGCGGCCCCGCGCATGGGTGCTTTTGCGGGTGCCAAGCCATTGTTTTCCATTATCTGTACGACCCTACGACTCTGTGGGTTCTGGAGCGACTTTTGCGGATAATCCAGAGAAGACGGATGTTGTTCACGTTCTTATCGCATACAGGTGCGAATGTCGTGACACTCCACCCCGTGAGCCGCCCCACTTTCCTCCACCGGCGCCCCGGGCCGCACCGCCGCCCCATATGCGTCGGGGGTTCTCCGCCTTCGACACGCCCGTGGCCGGGGGCCCGGCCTCCCGCGCCCTCCACTGCAGCCCGGCGCTCTGACCTGCGACAATGCGCGCCGAAAAGCTGATCAAGGCGGTTAGAATCAGTTGACGGTGGGGAGAAGTGGAGTATGGTGGTGCGCAGTGGAGGGCACGGTGCGCCAGCGCTGAGCGCTTCACGAGGCACGGGAGGTGGGGCCGATGTTCCTCGGCACCCATCAACCGCGTCTGGACGACAAGGGACGGCTGTTCCTGCCGGCTAAGTACCGTGAGGAGCTGGCGGAGGGTCTTGTGATCACCAAAGGCCAGGAGCGATGCCTCTACGTCTTTCCAGTGGAGGAGTTCCAGCGCATTACCGAGGCTCTCAGCACCGCCCCGGTCACCGCCAAGGCGGTGCGCGACTACAGCCGTGTCTTCTTCGCCAGCGCATCCGATGAGAAACCGGACAAGCAGGGGCGCATCACGATCCCGCAGGGCCTGCGCCAGTACGCGGGCCTGCAGCGTGACTGTGTCGTCATAGGGGCCAACACCCGGCTGGAGATCTGGGACGCGCAGGCCTGGGACACCTACCTCAACGCGCAGGAGCAGGCCTTCGCCGACCTGTCGGAGGAGGTGTTGCCAGGGATTCTGTGAAGCCACGGTCGAGCCGTCGGAGATGTCGTTCGGCGAGGTCTCCACCCGCAACCACTGCCGGCCAGCTGATGCACCTTCCCCGGTGTCAGATGGCAGGCGTCCACGAAGAGGGTGCGGATGGGGACCTGGCCGGACGGCACCCGGGTGGGGCCCAGGAGGATCGGCGATCGACCGGCCGCGTCATCCGCGAGCCAGGACGCGAGAGGGGGGTTGGAGATGTACGACGACGCTGGTAAGAGCGGTCACGTTCCGGTCATGCTCGAGCGCGTTCTGGAGCTGCTGGCACCGGCGCTGACCGGGGACGCGCCCGTTGTCGTCGACGCCAACCTCGGCCTCGGCGGCCACACGGAGGCCCTGCTCGCCGCGCATCCGGCACTGCACGTGATCGGGATCGACCGTGACCCGTTCGCGATCGAGTTCGCCACGCGCAGGCTCGCTCCCTACGCCCAGCGGACGACGCTGGTCCACGCCTCCTCCGACGAGCTGAGCGACGTGCTCGCCCACGCGGGCCGCACGACGATCGACGGGGTGCTGTTCGACCTCGGCGTCTCCTCGCCCCAGCTCGACGAGGGTGAGCGCGGATTCGCCTACTCCTACGACGCCCCGCTCGACATGCGGATGGACACCGACCAGGAGCTCACCGCGGAGACGGTGGTCAACACCTACTCCGGGGCCGAGCTGGTGCGCATCCTTCGCGATTACGGCGAGGAACGGTTCGCACCGCGTGTCGCGGGCCTAATCGTCAAGGAAAGGGCCAAGGAGCCCATAACGTCGACTAAGCGGCTCGCTGACATCGTCAGGCAGGCGATTCCGGCCGCGACCCGGCGCACTGGGGGTAACCCCGCCAAACGAACGTTCCAGGCGCTGCGCATCGAAGTGAACGCGGAGCTGTCCGCCCTGGAGGCGGCGCTGCCCGCGGCACTCGGCGCGCTGGTGCTCGGTGGGCGAGCCGTCGTGCTCTCCTACCACTCACTCGAGGACCGGCTCACCAAGCAGGTCCTCACGGCGCGAACCAGGGACACCAGCCCACCCGGGCTGCCCGTCCCGCTGCCGGCACACCAGCCGCGGTTCCGCCTCCTGACGAGGGGAGCCGAGCTCCCGACAGAAGAAGAGCTGGCTCGCAACCCGCGGGCGGCTTCGGCCCGGCTCAGGGCTGCAGAGAGGATCCGTGTTGACGACCAGGACTGAGCAGGAGACCAGGCAGGCGCCGAGCAGCACGCCAGCCCGCGGCGCCGTGCCCAAGACCGTCCGGCGCAGGCCCGAAGTCCCGCACCCGGCCAAGCCCGTGCCCCAGCCCCGCCCCGAGACCGACCGGCGGCGGCCGCGGCCCGAGCCCGGCGCGCTGCGCGGCCGTCCGGAGACCACCGGCCGGCCGGCCACCGAGCGCCCGCGCCCGGCCGCCCAGCGGCGCCCGGCGCGGCAGCGCGCCCCGTTCGTGCTGCTGGTCGTCGGGCTGCTCTGCGGCGGTCTGGTGAGCCTGCTGCTGCTCAACACCGTGCTCGCGCAGGACTCCATCACCGCCTCGACGCTCATGGACGAGATCTCCGCGGCCCGGCTGCAGAACGAGGACCTCAAGCGCCAGCTCGAGCAGGACAAGCAGCCTGCCGTGATCGCCAAGCACGCTGAGGACCTCGGCATGGAGCCGGCGCTCGACAGCGTCAACCCCTACACCACGGGCGACACCGGCACGGGCTCCACCGGCACTACCTCCACCGAGCCTGGCCGGGCGGTCCAGGGGCGGTGAACAACTCCAGCGGCAGGGGTCAAGGTCCCGGTCGTGGCGGCGCCGGCTCTCAGGGAGGGCCTGGCGCCGCTCGTCGTACGCCGGGCGGCCCGGGGCGGACCGGGCGCCAAGGCGGCTCCGCCCGTTCAGAGGGGGCGGGCCGCCCGGCGGCGCCGGACGGCTCGCCGGATGAGCCGCGCAAGAGCTCCGACCCCTTCGACCTGCCCTTCGGGCGCGACGACAGCCCCCGCAACCGTCCCCCGCAGGACCCGTCCGACGGCCCTCGCAGCCGCTCCGGCAGGGACCGCGCCGGAGAAGGCGACGAGGACGCCGACGACGCTCCGCGTGGCCGGTCCGGACGTGGCGGGGCTTCGGGAGGCCGGCCTCGCCGTGACGGGGACGGCGCTCCGTACGGCCGGTCCGGGCCGGACGACGGAGACGCTCCGCGTGGCCGGTCCGGCAGGGGGGCGGCTCCGGGTGGCCGGGGCAGCCGGGATGACAACGACGCAGCGCGGGGCAGGGCACGCCGCGACGAGGACGACCGTACCCGTGGCCGGTTCCGTCAGGATGGCGGGGACGTTCCGCGTGGCCGTGCCGGAGGTGACGCGGGCCGGTCGCGAAGCCGTGGCCCGCAGGACGACGACCGGCCCAGTGCTCGCGGCGGCAGGCAGGACAGCGCCCCCAGGCGCCCCGCCACCGGCGCCGGGCGTCCTGGTGGCGACGGGCGGCGCGACGGCACCGACGGCACTCGCGGCCGCGGCTCCGACGCCGCCCGGCCAGATGGCGCGGACGGCCGCGCGGACGGACCTGGATCCGGCCGGTCGGACGCCCGGCCTGACGGCCGCGCGCGGCCGGATTCCCGATCGGACGGCCGCACCCCCGGACGCACCCCCGGACGTACGCCGGGCCGTGCGGACGGCTACGGCGACGGCCGTCCCGGGGCGGGTCCTCGTGACCGAGGTGACGGATCCCTGGGGCGCGGCGACGACGGGCCGCCGCGCCGTACCCCGTCCCGGCCCACTCGCCAGGACGCGGGGCGGGCGCGGGCCGGAGGCGGCGGAGACGGGCCGCCTCCCAGGACCCCCCGCAGGCCGCCCGCGCCGCCGCCGCGGCCGCCGCTCGTCCTGCGGCTCGGCAACCCGCGCAGGCGGATCAACATCGGCCTCATCGGGATGACCTTCATCCTGTCGATCTTCGCCGGCAGGCTGATCCAGATGCAGGGCCTGGACTCCAAGGTCTACGAGGCCGCCGCCGTCGGGCAGCGCCAGCTGACCGAGAAGGTCCCGGCCAAGCGCGGCGCCATCACCGACGTCAACGGCCACGCGCTGGCCGTCACCGTCGAGGCGCGCGACATCGCCATCGACCCCACCAAGGTCCCGCAGGCCGCCAGGGCCAAGGTGGCTGTCCTGCTAGCCAGGCACCTGGGCAGGACCGAGCAGGAGATGGCGGCCAAGCTGGCCCGCGTCGACACCCGCTACCAGCTCCTGGCCGGGGGCGTGGAGCCGACCGTGGCGAGCCGGCTGCTCAAGGAGCCCGTGCCCTCGCTCACCGCCACCATGACCTACCGCCGCGTCTACCCGGCGGGTGACCTGGCGGGCAGCCTGATCGGGTTCGTCGGCGACGACAAGGACGGCCTGGCCGGCATGGAGCAGGTCAGAAATTCGGTGCTGGCCGGGCGTGACGGCGAGCTGCGGATGGAGACGGGCCGCGACGGCCAGCGCATCCCGATGACCAGCAGCCAGCGCACGCCGCCGGTCGACGGCCGCGACGTGCGGCTGACGATCGATCGCGACATCCAGTGGGCCGCGCAGCGGGTGATCGCCGAGCAGACCAAGGCGTCGGGCGCGAGCAGCGGCACCGTGATCGTGATGGACGTGCGCACGGCCCAGGTCATCGCCATGGCCAACGCCCCCGAGCTCGACCTCGCCAACTGGCGCAGAGCCCCCGAGTCCCTCTACGTCAACAGGGCGGCCGCGGACGTCTTCGAGCCCGGCAGCACCAACAAGGTGATCACGGCCGCCGCCGCGCTGGAGGCGGGCGTGGTGAACTCGAGCTCGGTCTTCCACGTGAAGGACCACATCCAGTGCGCCGACCGGGTGCTGCGTGACGCGCACGCGCACCCGCCGGAGGACATGACCTTCCGCCAGGCCGTGGCCCAGTCCAGCAACGTCGCCACCGTCATGGCCGCGCGCAAGGTCGGCAGCCAGCGCCTGTACGAGATGCTCAAGGGCTTCGGCTTCGGCTCCAGGCCGGGCGGCGGCGTGCCGGGCGCGGAGGCCGGGCTGCTGCCCGACTACAAGAACTGGTCGGGCAGCCAGAGCTGCACGGTCGCCTACGGGCAGGGCGTGTCGGTGACCGCGCTGCAGATGGCCAGCGTCTACCAGACCATCGCGAACGGCGGCGTCAAGATCGAGCCGCAGCTCGTGGCCGGCAGTACCGACGCCTCCGGCAGGTTCGTCGCGGCGGCACCCGGCAAACAGACCAGGGTGATCAGTGACGGGACCGCCAAGGAGATCACCGCGATGCTCGAGGCCGCGGTCGGCGCCGAGGGCACCGGTGAGCTGGCCGCCATCCCCGGCTACCGGGTGGCGGGCAAAACCGGCACCGCGAACCGCTACGATGCCGAACTCGGCCGCTACCACGGTTACACCGCCTCGTTCGTGGGCTTCACGCCCGCCGACGCCCCCCGGCTGGTGGTGCTGTCGGTGTTGCAGAACCCCAAGAACGGCCACTTCGGGGGGCAGCTCGCCGCCCCGGTGTTCAAGGATGTGATGACGTTCGCCATCAAGAGCAGGAAGATTCCTCCCACAGGCTCGCCAGAGTCCGCGGTGCGGACGCGCGCGGGACAGTGACCAGGGAAGGTACGCTGCCGCCGTGCGTCCCCCGTCGTCTATGCGTCCAACGACCAGTCCGCCTCGCCCGCTGACCGGGCTGGCGAGCATGCTCGACGCCGATTCCGGCACCGCGCGCTCGCCGCATGCGGCGCTGACCGGCGTCTCCATCGACTCCCGCCAGATCCGGCGCGGAGACCTCTACGTCGCCCTGCCCGGCGCCAGCGCCCACGGCGCGGACTTCTCGGCCGAGGCCATGGCGCGCGGCGCCGTGGCCGTGCTGACCGACCCCGCGGGCCGCGAGGCGGCCGTCGCCACCGGGCTGCCCGTGCTCATCGTGCCCGACCCGCGTGCCCTGCTCGGCCAGGTCGCCTCCTGGGTCTACGGCCATCCGGCCGGCGGCATCATGGTCCTCGGGGTCACCGGCACCAGCGGCAAGTCCACCACCACGTTTCTGCTGGAGGCCGGGCTGCGGGCGGCCGGTCACACGGCCGGGCTGGTCGGCGGCGTCGAGATCCACGCCGGCGACCTCCGCTTCGAGCCCAGGCTCACCACGCCCGAGGCGTCGGAGCTGCACGGCCTGTTCGCCCTCATGCGCGAGCAGGGCGTGACGGCGGCGGCCATGGAGGTCTCCAGCCACGCGCTCGCGCTGGGCCGGGTCGACGGCGTCTTCTACGACGTGGCGCTGTTCACCAACCTGTCGCAGGACCACCTCGACTTCCACAAGGACTTCGACGACTACTTCGCCACGAAGGCGAGGCTGTTCCAGCCCGAGATGAGCCGGGTGGGAGTGACCAACTTCGACGACCCCTACGGCCGCGAGCTGCTGCGCCTGGCCAAGGTGCCGATGACCACCTTCTCGGCGCTGGGCTCGCCGCAGGCGCAGTGGCGCGCGCTCGACGCCCGGCTGGGCGCAGACGGCAGCGCGTTCAGGGTGGTCGGGCCCGGCGGGGTCGAGGCGGACGCGCAGATCTCGCTGCCCGGCCCGTTCAACGTCGCCAACGCGCTCGGCGCCATCGTCACGCTGGTCGAGGCCGGGGTGCCGCTGCAGAGTGCCGTGCACGGCGTCGGCACCCTCACCGGAGTGCCCGGCCGCATGGAGCGGGTGACCGGCTCGGGGGACGAGTTCCAGGCCGTCGTCGACTACTCGCACAAACCCGCCGCCGTCGAGTCGGTGCTGCGCTCGCTGCGTGAGGTCACCGCGGGCTCGCTCACCGTCGTGCTGGGCTGCGGCGGCGACCGCGACAAGGGCAAGCGGCCGCTGATGGGGGAGGCCGCGGCCGGGCTGGCCGACGTCGCGATCTTCACCAGCGACAATCCCCGGTCCGAGGATCCGCTGGACATCCTGGCCGCGATGATGGAAGGAGCGCTCCGCGTCCCCCGGCACGCGCGCGCTCATGTGATCATTGAGCCCGACCGCGCGGCGGCCATCGACCTGGCCGTCGGCCGTGCCGGGCGCGGTGACGTGATAGTCGTGGCAGGCAAGGGCCACGAGCAGGGCCAGTACGTTTCAGGCGAGGTGATCCCCTTCGACGACAGGGAGGTGGTCGCCGCCGCGATCGACGCACGCAAGGAAAGCAGGAAGCACGCATGATCCCGTTGCCTCTGGCCAGGATCGCCGAGATAACCTCGGGCGCCCTGTCGGGCATGGCCGACCCCCGCGCGGTGGTGCGGGGTCCCGTCGTGATCGACTCGCGGGACGCCGAACCGGGATCCCTGTTCGTCGCCTTCAAGGGCGCGCAGGTCGACGGGCACGACTACGCGGCGCAGGCCGTCCGGGCGGGTGCCGTCGCGGTGCTGGCCAGCAGGCCGGTCGAGGTGCCGACGATCGTCGTGCCCGACACCACGGCCGCGCTCGCCGAGCTGGCGACCGCGCAGGCCGCCGCGCTGCCGAGGGCGACCGTGATCGGCGTGACGGGTTCGGCGGGTAAGACGACCACCAAGGACCTGCTGGCGAGGCTGACTTCCAGGATCGGCCCGACCATCGCCCCCGCCGGCAACTACAACAACGAGATCGGCCACCCGCTGACGGTGCTCAAGGCCGACGCCGACACCCGCTACCTGGTGCTGGAGCTGAGCGCCCGGACCATCGGCAACATCGCCGACCTGGCGCGCATCGCGCCGCCCGAGATCGGCGTGGTGCTCAACGTCGGCACCGCGCACATCGGCGTCTTCGGCGGCAAGGAGGCCATCGCCAAGGCCAAGGGCGAGCTCGTCGAGGCGCTGCCGCCGACCGGCGTCGCCGTGCTCAACGCCGACGACCCGCTGGTGCGCGCGATGGCCGCGCGCACCGAGGCCCGCGTCACCTACTTCGGCCGCGGCGAGGACGCCGCCATCCGCGCCGAGGAGCTCACCGTGGACGAGCGCGGACGCGCCTCGTTCTCCCTGCGCACCCCGTCGGGCGCCGCGCCCGTCCGGCTCAAGCTGTACGGCGCGCACGCGGTGGACAACGCGCTGGCCGCCGCCGCCGCGGGATACGAGCTCGGCCTGCCGGTCGCCACCATCGCCGCGGAGCTGTCGCAGGCCGAGCCGCGCAGCCGGTGGCGGATGGAGGTCACCGACCGGCCGGACGGCGTCACCGTCGTCAACGACGCCTACAACGCCAATCCCGACTCGATGCGGGCCGCTTTCGAGGCGCTCGGCGTGCTCGGCCAGGGCCGCCGCCGCTTCGCCGTCATCGCCTCCCTGCGCGAGCTCGGCGAGGACGGTCCCGCGCTCAACGCCGAGGTCGGCCGCCTGGCGGGCGGCAGCGGCCTGGCGGGCCTGATCGTCGCCGGACCCGACGCCGGCCCGATGCTCGAAGGCGCCCGCGCCGCCGCCCAGGAAGCCGCCCAGAGCGCTCAGACGGGGGGCCCGGCGCCCGGCACGGTCATCGTGCACGTGCCCGACGCGCAGGCCGCCGCCGCCGAGCTGCGTTCGTGGCTGCGGCCCGGCGACGTGGTGCTGATCAAGGGGCCCAGGGCCATGGGGCTGGAGCGGACGGCCGAGCTGCTGCTCGGAGGTGCCACCCAGTGACCGACATCATCATCGCCGGAGCGGTGGGCCTGATCCTCTCGATGCTGGGGACTCCGCTGGCCATCCGGCTGTTCTCCAGACGCGGCTACGGCCAGGAGATCCGCGAGGAGGGGCCGTCCGGCCACCACGGCAAGCGCGGCACGCCCACCATGGGCGGCACGGTGATCGTGCTGGCCTCGCTGCTGGCCTACGGCGCCTCCCACCTGGCCACGCTGGCGCCGCCGACCGTCTCGGGGCTGCTGGTGCTGTTCCTGATGACCGGACTCGGCGCGGTCGGCTTCCTCGACGACTTCATCAAGATCTACAAGCAGCGCAGCCTCGGCCTGCGCAGCGGCGCCAAGGCCCTCGGCCAGCTCATCGTGGGCGCGATCTTCGCGGTGCTGGTGACCCAGAACCCGAACATCTACGCCATCACCCCCGCCGAGCCCCGCCTGTCGTTCCTGCGCGACTTCGGGCCGTCGATCGGCATCGTGGGCTTCACCATCTGGGTGCTGATCATGATCGTCGGCTTCTCCAACGCGGTGAACCTCACCGACGGCCTCGACGGCCTCGCCAGCGGCGCGACCGGCGTGGTGCTCGGCGCCTACGTGCTGATCGGCAACTGGCAGCTGCGCAACAACTGCATCGACCAGCTCGGCCCCAACTGCTACTGGGTGCGCGACCCGCTCGACCTGGCGGTGGTGGCCGCCGCGGTCCTCGGCGCGCTGATCGGCTTCCTGTGGTGGAACGCGCCCCCCGCCAAGATCTTCATGGGCGACACCGGGTCGCTCGCCCTCGGCGGCGTGCTGGCCGGCCTGGCCATCGCCACCCGCACCCAGCTGCTGCTCATCCTCCTCGCCGGACTGTGCGTGATCATCACGCTCTCGGTGATCATCCAGGTCGGGTTCTTCAAGATGACCGGCAAACGGGTGTTCAGGATGGCTCCGCTGCAGCACCACTTCGAGCTCAAGGGCTGGGCGGAGACCACGATCGTGGTCCGCTTCTGGCTCATCGCCATGCTGTGCGCCGCGCTCGGGCTCGGGCTGTTCTACGTCGAGTGGATGCCGAAGCCATGACTCTCACCTGCGTCGCCGGGCTCGGCGTCTCCGGCAGTGCGGTGGCCAGGGTGCTGGCCGGGCAGGGCGAGCGGGTCGTGGTCGTGGAGTCCGTCGAGGGCGAGCGCCAGCTCGCCGCCGCCGCCGGCCTTTCGGGGCGGGGCGTCGAGGTGCGCTTCGGGCCGCTGGAGCTGCCCGAAGGCGTCACCCGGCTCGTCACCACCGGCTGGGCGCCGCACCATCCGCTGATCGCCGCGGCCCTCGCGGCGGGCGTGGAGGTGATGGGCGAGGTGGAGCTGGCCTGGCGGCTGCGGCCCGCCCAGGCGGCCCCCTGGCTGGCCCTGACCGGCACCAACGGCAAGACGACCGTGGTCCGCATGCTCACCGCCATCCTGCTGGCCGCCGGGCGTAAGGCGGTGGCCGTGGGCAACGTGGGGGTGCCCGTCGTCGAGGCCGTACGCGAGCCGTACGACGCGCTCGCGGTCGAGCTGTCGAGCTTCCAGCTCCACTGGTCCAGCACGCTGGCCCCGCACGCCGCCGCGATCCTCAACGTGGCGCCGGACCACCTCGACTGGCACGGGTCGATGGAGTCCTACTCCGCCGCCAAGGGCCGCATCTTCGAGCGCGCCGGCACCGTGATCTACAACGCCGACGACCCGGAGGCGGCACGCCTGGCCGGCCCGTACCCGGGCGCGGTGGGCTTCACCCTGCGGACGCCCCGGGCCGGGCAGGTGGGGTTGGTGGAGGACCTGCTCGTCGACAGGGCCTTCGTGGCCGATCCCGCCGAGGCGGCCGAGGAGCTCGCCACGCTGGCCGACGTCCGCCCGCTCGCCCCGCACAACGTCGCCAACGCGCTCGCCGCCGCCGCGCTGGCCCGCTCGCTCGGCGTCCCGTCCGAGGCCGTACGGCAGGGCCTGCGGGACTTCGTGCCCGACCCGCACCGCATGGCGCACGTGGGCCGGGTGGGCGAGGTCGACTACGTCGACGACTCCAAGGCCACCAACCCGCATGCCGCCGCCGCGGCCCTGTCCTCCTACCCGTCGATCGTCTGGGTGGCCGGCGGCCAGCTCAAGGGCGCGGACGTGGACGAGCTCGTCAGCGGGGCCGCGCCCCGGCTGCGCGGCGCGGTGCTGCTCGGCGTGGACCGCGGCCGGATCGCCGAAGCTCTGGCGCGACACGCGCCGAATGTCCCCGTGGTGGACATCAGCGACCAAGACACTGGTGTGATGGACCGTGTCGTCACCGAAGCCTCCCGGCTCGCCTCCCCCGGAGACACCGTGCTGCTCTCCCCGGCAGGCGCGTCGCTGGACATGTTCGCCAACTACCCCGCGCGAGGGGAGGCCTTCGCGCGTGCCGTACACGCTCTAGAGGCGGCCACGTGAGCGCGACCACCGAGGAGCCGCGCGCCAGGCCCACCGCGGCCGAGGAGCCGTCGGGCTGGGCCCGCGAGCGGCTGACCGCGCTGAAGGAGCTGCTCGACAAGCCGCTCACCACCTACTACCTGATCATCGGGTGCAGCGCGCTGCTGCTCGCGCTCGGGCTGATGATGGTGCTGTCGGCCTCCAGCATCGAGGCGATGCAGAAGACCGGAAACCCGTTCTCCTGGTTCATCAAGCAGTCGATGTCGGCCGCGGTCGGCCTGCCGATCATGTGGGCGTGCACGCGGCTGCCGTACAAGTTCTTCCGCTGGGCCGGCTACCCGCTGATGGCGCTGTCGATCATCGCGCTGGTCATGGTGCTGTTCATCGGCTCGTCGGAGCTGGGCGCGCAGCGGTGGATCTACATCGGGCCGTTCACCATCCAGCCGTCGGAGCCGGCCAAGCTGGGCCTGGCCCTGTGGGGGGCGGACCTGCTGGCGCGCCGGGCCCGGAGCGGGCGCATCGAGTGGCGGCACATGCTCATCCCGCTCATGCCCGGCACCGCGATCCTGGCCGTCATGGTCATGCTCGGCCGCGACCTCGGCACCACGCTGGTGCTGTTCATGATCTTCCTGGCGCTGCTGTGGGTGGTGGGGGCGCCGGTGAAGCTGTTCGGCGGCATCCTGTCGCTGGCCGTGCTCGCCGCGATCATCATGATCAGGGTGGAGCCGTACCGGATGGCCCGCGTCGGTGCCTTCCTCGATCCGTGGGCCGACGCCCAGGGCGCCGGCTACCAGGCCGTGCAGGGGCAGATCGCGATGGGCTCCGGCGGCTGGTTCGGGCTCGGGCTCGGCAGCAGCAGGCAGAAATGGGACTGGCTGCCGCACGGGGAGAGCGACTTCATCTTCGCCATCCTGGGCGAGGAGCTCGGGCTGATGGGCACGCTGATGGTGGTGGCGCTGTTCGGCCTGCTCGGCTACGCCGGGCTGCGGGTCGCCTCCCGGGTCAACGACGCGTTCGTCCGGCTGGTGTCCTCAGCCATGGTCGCCTGGATCGCCGGCCAGGGCATCGTCAACATGGGCGCGGTGCTCGGCGTGCTGCCGATCACCGGCATCCCGCTGCCGCTGGTCTCCTACGGAGGTTCGGCGCTGCTGCCGACGCTCGCCGCGCTGGGGATGATGCTGTCGTTCGCCAAGCGCGAGCCAGGGGCGCGCGAGGCTCTGGCCGCACGTGGCCCCGGACCCGCCGCCCGGGCCCTAAGCTGGCTTGGCCTGGGGGGTACGACCAGAGGCCGAGACAGACGTTAGGGAGTGACCGACATGAGGGTGGTCCTCGCCGGTGGCGGGACGGCCGGGCACATCGAGCCCGCTCTCGCCCTGGCCGACGCGCTGCGCCGCCTGGACTCGCGGATCGGCATCACCTGCGTGGGCACCGAGCGCGGGCTGGAGACGCGCCTCGTCCCGGCCCGGGGCTACGAGCTGGAGCTGGTCCCGGCCGTGCCGCTGCCCAGGGCGATCACCCCTTCTCTGCTGACCGTGCCCGGCAGGCTGGCCGGCGCGGTCAACGCCATGGCGGCCGTCCTCGACCGGGTCCAGGCCGACATCCTCGTCGGGTTCGGCGGCTACGTCGCCACGCCCGCCTACCTCGCCGCCAAGCGGCGCGGCCTGCCGATCGTCGTGCACGAGGCCAATCCCCGCCCGGGCCTCGCCAACCGGCTGGGCGCCAGGCTCACCGAGCACGTCTTCACCGGCTTCCCCGATGCCGTGCCCGGCAAGGCCGAATACATCGGCACCCCGCTGCGCCGCGAGATCGTCGAGCTCGACCGGCTGTCCATGGGCGACAAGGCCCGTTCCTGGTTCGGGCTGCAGACCGACCGGCCGACGCTGCTGGTGTTCGGCGGCTCCCAGGGGGCCAGATCGATCAACGAGTCGGCGCTCGCCGCGGCCCCCGCCCTGCGCGCCGCCGGCGTCCAGGTGCTGCACGTGATCGGCCCCAAGAACACCGTCGAGCACGAGCCGCCGCCCGGCGACCCCCAATACGTCCTGCTGCCGTACGTGGACCGCATGGACCTCGCCTACGCCGCCGCCGACCTGGCGCTGTGCCGCAGCGGCGCGCTCACCTGCGCCGAACTCACCGCGGTCGGCCTGCCCGCCGCCTACGTGCCGCTCCCGCACGGCAACGGCGAGCAGCGCATCAACGCCGAGCGCGTGGCCGCGGGCCGCGGCGGCCTCGTGGTCGACGACGCGGGCCTGTCATCTGATTGGATCATCCAGAACGTGCTGCCGATCCTCCACGACCCCGAAAGGGTCGCCGCAATGTCGGAGGCCGCCTCCAGACTGGGGAGGAAGGACGCCGACCTCATTCTCGCCAGGAAAGTGTTGGAGATAGCCCGATGAGTCTCGTCAAGCTGGTCGATCCCGTCGCCGCCGAAGAGCTGGGGCGGGTGCACTTCATCGGCATCGGCGGAGCCGGTATGTCGGGCATCGCGCGCATCCTGCTCAAGCGCGGCGTGCGCGTGTCGGGCAGCGACGCCCGCAGCAGCGACCTCGTCACCGAGCTGCGCGAGCTGGGCGCCACCGTGCACATCGGCCACGCCGCCTCCCACGTCAGGGACGTCGACACCGTGGTGGTCTCCACCGCCATCCGCGACTCCAACCCGGAGCTGGGCGAGGCGCTCAAGCAGCAGCTGCGGGTCATCCCGCGGGCCGCCGCGCTCGCCTCCGTCATGGCCGGGCGCACCGCCGTCGCCATCGCCGGCACCCATGGCAAGACCACCACCACCTCGATGCTGACCGTCGCGCTGCAGAAGTGCGGGGCCGACCCGTCCTACTGCGTGGGCGGCCAGCTCGTCACCACCGGGCTCGGCGCCGACGAGGGCTCGGGCCAGGTGTTCGTCGCGGAGGCCGACGAGAGCGACGGCTCGTTCCTGATGCTGGCGCCGGACATCGCCGTGGTGACCAACGTCGAGGCCGACCATCTGGACAACTACGGCGACCCGCGCGCCGTGCACGACAGCTTCGCCCGCTTCGCCGAGCGGGTCGGCTCGCTGCTCATCGCCTGTTCCGACGATCCGGGCTCGGCCGAGCTGGCCCGGATCGCGCGCGAGCGCGGGCTGAGGGTGGTGACCTACGGCGCCGAAGGCGACTACCGGATCAGCGGCGTCAGACCCGACGGGTTCGGCACCGTCTTCACCGTCGACGGCCCCGGCGCCCGCGGGGGCGAGGTGCGCCTGTCCGTTCCCGGGGCGCACAACGCCCTCAACGCCACCTCGGTCATCGCCGTGGCCGATGAGCTGGGGCTGCCGTTCGAGGAGATCAGGGACGGGCTGGCGGCCTTCACAGGGGCCAAGCGGCGCTTCGAGGCCAAGGGCGAGGCGGGCGGTGTGGCCGTCTTCGACAGCTACGCCCACCACCCGACCGAGCTGGCCGCGGATCTGAAGGCCGCGCGTGACGTGGTCGCCTCCTACTCCGGCCACGGGCGGGTCATCGCGATCTTCCAGCCGCACCTCTACTCGCGCACCCGGTTCTTCGCCGACGAGTTCGGGGCCGCGCTGGGCCTGGCGGACGAGGCGATCGTGCTGGACGTCTACGGGGCGCGCGAGGACCCGGAGCCGGGCGTCTCGGGCGCGCTGGTGGCGGGCAGGGTGCCGCTGCCCGCCGAGCGGGTGGCGTACGCACCCGACCGGGCGGCGGTGCCCGAGCTGGTGGCCTCCCGCGTCCGCGCGGGCGACATCGTCCTCACCATGGGCGCGGGCGACGTGACCGAGCTGGGCCCGCAGATCGTGGCGCAGCTGTCCGGCCGTCCCTGACACTTCCTTCTCCGCCAGGAGCACTCGCCGCGCGGGCCGGGGACGGCCGCCGACCTGTCAGGCGCGGTTCCATGCCGTCCGGGGGATTGCGGCCCGGGCTGCTCGGTCGCGTTCGCGGTTCGCTGCCCTGTGCCCGTATGGCGTGGCGTGGGTGTTTCGCGACGCCGGCGGCGTAGGTTCTGGGGCACGAACGCGGGAGGACGATGAAGGCTCGGACGGTTTTCCTGGTGCTGCTCACTGCCGGAGTGGTGGGGACGGCGGCGTGGCTGGTGTTCTTCTCACCGGTGCTGGGCGTGCGATCTGTGGAGATCGTGGGAAATGTCACAGTGCCTGCGGACAAGATCAGACAGACGGCGGGCGTCGCGGATCTGCATCCGCTGGCGACCGTCAACCTGGCCGACGTGCAGGTGAGGGTCCAGTCCATCCGGCAGGTCGCCAGCGCGAGGGTCGACCGGGTGTGGCCGGGGACCCTGAAGATCGAGGTCGTCGAGCGCGAGCCCGTCGCGCAGGTGGCCGCCGGGGGTAAGGCGGCGCTCCTCGACAAGCTCGGCGTCGTGATCGAGGTGAGGGACGTGGCGCCGCCGCTGGTGCCCGTGCTGAAGGTGGACCGGCCGGGGGCGGGGGACCAGGCGACCATGGCGGCGCTGCGGGTGATCGGCTCGCTGCCCGGCGAGATCGGCGGACGGGTGCGGCAGGTGAGCGCCACGACGGCCGAGGACGTGACGATGACGCTGTCGGACGGCAGGACCATCATCTGGGGCGGCGTGGACCGGCCCGAGGACAAGGCGCGCATCCTGACGAGCATGCTGCGGCGCAGGGCCGAGGTGTACGACGTGAGTTCGCCGGATGTGATCACGCTCAAGTGAGCCGCGCGGTCGTCCAAGGGGGACGGGCGCGGCGTCCGTGGAAACGGCCCGCCAACATCGTTCTTTGGGCCTTGGCGCGGCAACTCCAGACCGGGAGCTCGCTCGCGCCTGTCCGAGGCGCGTGTCCCGGCGTGAGAGCCTGTAGATCGGGCTTGTGGCGCAGGAGTGCCCCGACCAGGCGTGACGGCGGAGCGAATCGGACAGCCCGCGACACGCCGGACGAGCTTGCGGCGCGGTTAGTTGACCCGCGCGGAGCGTAACTCCTACTGTCCGTATCAATCCTCAGGTTGACATAAATCTAAATCTCAACCTGAGGTTGAGAGTTACCCGAACTGTAAAGACGCGGAGACAATCCGCACCGAAATGGCAAGTCAACGAGCGGAAAGGCCCCTCGTCGTGGCAGCACCGCAGAACTACCTCGCGGTCATCAAGGTCGTCGGCATCGGTGGCGGCGGAGTGAACGCCGTCAACCGGATGATCGAGGAGGGACTCAAGGGCGTCGAGTTCATCGCGATAAACACCGACGCCCAGGCGCTGCTGATGAGTGACGCCGACGTCAAACTGGACGTGGGCCGCGAGCTCACGCGCGGACTCGGAGCAGGCGCCAACCCCGATGTGGGGCGCAAGGCGGCCGAGGACCACCGCGAGGAGATCGAGGAGGTCCTCAAGGGGGCCGACATGGTCTTCGTCACCGCTGGCGAGGGTGGCGGCACGGGCACCGGCGGCGCGCCCGTCGTGGCCAACATCGCCCGCTCCCTGGGGGCGCTCACGATAGGCGTAGTGACCAGGCCGTTCAGCTTCGAGGGCCGCCGCAGGGCCTCGCAGGCCGAGGCCGGCATCGAGACGCTGCGCGACGAGGTCGACACCCTCATCGTGATCCCCAACGACCGGCTGCTGTCGATCTCCGACCGCCAGGTGAGCGTGCTCGACGCGTTCAAGGCGGCCGACCAGGTGCTGCTCTCCGGTGTGCAGGGCATCACCGATCTGATCACCACGCCGGGTCTGATCAACCTGGACTTCGCCGACGTCAAGTCGGTCATGTCCGGCGCCGGCTCGGCGCTGATGGGCATCGGCCACGCGCGCGGCGACGACCGCTCGGTGGCCGCGGCGGAGATGGCGGTCTCCAGCCCGCTGCTGGAGGCCAGCATCGACGGCGCCCACGGCGTGCTGCTGTCGATCGCCGGCGGCTCCGACCTCGGCCTGTTCGAGATCAACGAGGCCGCCCAGCTCGTGTCGATGGCGGCGGCGCCCGACGCCAACATCATCTTCGGCACGGTCATCGACGACGCTCTCGGCGACGAGGTGCGGGTCACCGTGATCGCCGCCGGATTCGACGACGTCCCGCCCGCCGACAAGCAGCTGCCGCGCCCGCAGAGCCGTCCCACCGCGACCCAGGCGCCGCCTCTGTCGCCCCCGCGCTCGAGCGCGCCCATGGCGGCGGCCAGGCCCGACCCCGCGCCGCGTTCCGACCTCCGGCCGGAACCGCGTCCCGAGTTCAGGCCCGAGCCGCGTCCCGAGCCCCGCCCGGAGCCGCGCGCGGACTTCAGGCCGGAGCCCCGTACGGACTTCAGGCCCGAGCCCCGGCAGGAGCCGCGCGCCGAGTTCAGGCCCGAGCCGCGTCCCGAGCCCCGCGCCGAGTTCAGGCCGGAGCCGCGCACGGAGGTCAGGCCCGAGCCACGTCCGGAACCGCGTCCGGAGCCGGTGCGTCCGGTGGAGAGCGAGCCCGCCGCCTCCAGCGGCGAGCATGAGGAGCCCTCGGCCCCCGTCTCGATCCCCCGGCCCACCCCGGAGCCCACCAACGCACCCACGCCCATCACCTCCCGCATGTCGGAGCCCGCCAAACGTCGTCCGGTGGTCTTCGAGGAGCAGGAGGAGGAGTTGGACGTTCCCGACTTCCTCAAGTAGCCCGACCGGCCCCCGCCGCTCCCTCCAGAGGTATGGGGAGCGGCGCCGCTGTGTCACCGGGCAGTGCGGTCCCCCCGAGCCGGCGGTCCACCTGCGGCTACGCGCGGCGCTGAGGCGTGGTGCTTCACGGGTGGAAGCCGGTGTCGCGGTGCTGGGGCGGCGGCCGTGGGCGGAGTGGCGCGGGCGGTCATGGAAGTCTCCCCCGCGGAGAAGGAGGGGCGTCACACGCGCCGGATCGACGGCACGCGGTGGGCCCCCAGGTGTGGCGGATGGCGCGCATGGGCGGGCGTACAGGGAGAATGGTGTGCACAGGAGGGAGAGGCGTGCGAACCGAAGAGATCGCCTCCGGCCTGGCCGGGGTCGAGGAGCGGATCGGCGAGGCGTGTCGGGCCGCGGGCCGCGACCGGGGCGAGGTGACACTGATCGCCGTGACCAAGACCTACCCGGCGTCCGACGTGCGGATCCTGTCCGAGCTCGGCGTGCGCGACGTGGGCGAGAACCGCGACCAGGAGGCCGCCGCGAAGGCGCGTCAGTGCGCGGATCTGCCCCTGACGTGGCACTTCGTCGGGCAGTTGCAGACCAACAAGGTGCGCTCCGTGGTCGGCTACGCCGATGTGATCCACGCCGTCGACCGCGGGAGGCTGGTGGAGGTCATCAGCCGGGAGGCCGTCAAGCAGGGCAGGGAGATCGGGTGCCTGGTGCAGGTGGCGCTGGACGACGACCCCGCCAGGGGCGGCGTCGGGCCGGCGGACGTGCCGGCGCTGGCCGCGGAGATCGACGCGGCCCCCGGGATATGGCTCGGCGGGGTCATGGCGGTGGCGCCGCTGGGGGAGGATCCCGCCAAGGCGTTCGCCAGGCTGCGCGATGTGGCGCTGGGCGTACAGGAGCGGCACCCGCGTGCCACGATGATTTCCGCTGGGATGAGCGAGGATCTGGCCGACGCGGTCGCGCACGGCGCCACACATGTGCGGGTCGGTACGGCGTTGCTCGGTCGTCGAAAGCTCTTCGTCAGGTAATGTCCCCTCAAGTGGGTCTTCAGGCCCATGATCCGGTAGAGGTCGATCAGCGGTGAGCTACAAGGGGGTACGGCTACCGCCTCGGACCCGGCTAACAGGCCCGAGCGAGTGCGACCATGAGCAGGAGGACGACGTAGCGATGGCCGGCGCGATGCGCAAGATGGCGGTCTACCTCGGTCTCGTGGAGGACGACCGCTACGAGAGGTACGAGACCTACACGGATGAGTACGCCTACGACGACGATGTGCAGCGAACCGGCGAGGAACGGTCCGTGGCGGTCCAGGACCGCGACGAAGAGACCGACGCGGGAGTGCCCGCCCCCCGGCCCGCCACGACCGTCCTGGAGCGTCGCACGACCGATCTGGCGCGCATCACCACTCTGCACCCCCGGACCTACAACGAGGCCCGGACGATCGGCGAGCACTTCCGTGACGGCACCCCCGTCATCATGAACCTGACTGAAATGGTCGACAGCGACGCCAAGCGGCTCGTCGATTTCGCGGCAGGTCTGGTCTTTGGCCTACATGGCAGCATTGAACGTGTTACGAACAAGGTGTTCCTGTTGTCCCCTGCCAATGTCGAGGTGACCGCCGAGGACAAGGCTCGAATCGCGGAACGCGGGTTCTTCAACCAGAGTTAGAGTCTCTGTATGCCTATCGCACCCAACCAGGTCTCGCCGAGACCGGACGGGCACATCAGAAGTGGAGGCTCGGCCAGACCGTGGGGATCGTAAGTCAGATCTTGGTCGTTGTCCTGTCGCTCTACTTGGTGCTGCTCATCGGCAGGATGATCTTCGAGACAGTGCAGGCGTTCGCTCGACAGTGGCGGCCTTCCGGGGTCGTGCTGGTGCTCGCCGAAGCCACATACACCGCAACTGACCCTCCTCTCAAGTTCCTCCGCCGTTTCATTCCCCCGCTCCGGTTGGGTACGGTGGCCTTTGACCTAAGCTTCACAGTCCTCTTCATCATCGTACTGCTCTTGATCAACATCGCTGGAGCGCTGGGCGGTAGGTGATGGGGGCTGCAGAGCACCGGTCATGATCCAACTCGTGTCCGCGCTGAAGTGATTCGGGTTACCGTCCCTCCGGACAGACTCCAAGCGCGCCAAGGAGACCAAAAAGATGCCGCTTACGCCCGCTGATGTGCGGAACAAGCAGTTCAGTACGACCCGGCTGAGGCCGGGCTACGACGAGGAAGAGGTCGACGCCTTCCTCGACGAAGTCGAGGCTGAGCTTGACCGCCTGATCCAAGAGAACGAGGAGCTCCGCGCGAAGCTGGCCGAGTGCCTGCGCGGCAAGGTGCCTGGTGGCATGAGCATGCCCATGGCCTCCGCGCCGGTCCAGGAGCAGCCCAAGCCCGAGATGATGGGGCCGCCGCAGCAGGAGCCCATGCGGGCGCCCGAGCCGCAGCAGCAGCCCCAGCCGGTTCCCGTGGCCATGAACATGCCTCCCGCCGAGGACAACATGGACACCGCCGCCCGTGTGCTCGCGCTCGCCCAGCAGACCGCCGACCAGGCGATCTCCGACGCCCGCCGCGAGGCGGACGAGACGGTCACCCGCGCCCGCCGCGAGGCCGACGAGATCCTCACCAAGGCTCGCCGTCAGGCCGAGCAGGTCATCGGTGACGCCCGTGCTCGCGCCGAGACGCTCGAGCGCGACGCGCAGGAGCGCCACCGTCAGGCCATGGGCTCCCTCGTCCAGACCCGTGACGAGCTCGAGCGCAAGGTCGAGGAGCTGCGCAGCTTCGAGCGCGAATACCGCAGCCGTCTCAAGCTCTACCTGGAGAACCAGCTCGCCGAGCTGAACGTCTCCGCGGAGGGCAGCGGCGGGTTCCCGGTCATGTCGTCGGGTGCTCCCGGTGTCGGCCCCGGCATGCAGCACGCCGTCCCCCAGGGTGGTCAGCAGCCTCTGCCCGGCGGCCCCAACCCGTTCGGTGGCGAGGCTCCGCAGGGTGCCTTCCCCGGCGGTGACGGTCCGCACAACGACCGCCGGTAAGGTAGCGGGTCAAGGCAGACCCGTCACTCGAAAGAGCTCCTTGTGATCCTTATCAGTGCTGGTTTGGTGCTCGTGGCGGTCATCTTGCTGATCGCGGGCTTCGTACTGGCAAAGCCGTTCCTGATCATGTGGTCCATCGTGGTCAGCGTGCTGTCCGCGCTGTTCCTGGTGATCGGGGCGCTGCTTCGGCGTCACGAGCTGTTTCCCGGTGGTGGGCAGGCCGACCCTCCTCCAGCGGGGCTCGTGCCACCCGGCGTGCCGCACGACCGGACCGGCCCCATGGGGACGCAGGCGTTCCAGCGGACGGCGACCATGCCCTCACCCGCGCATTCACCGGCGCATTCACCGGCGCATTCACCGGGACCCACGTCGGGGCCCGGGCGAGGGCCGTCTCCCGCACCGGCGCCGGGGCCGCACCGTCCCGTGACGGCGAGAGGGATCTCTCCGGACGCGATCGTGCTGGTGATCCCCGGGCGCAAGCGTTACCACGTCCAGGGGTGCCGTCAGCTGATCGGACGGGATCAAGAAGAGCTCACCTACGAGGAGGCGCGCGAGGAGGGCTTCACGCCCTGCACCGCATGCCTGCCTGACGCCGCGCTCGGCGGGCGGCAGCTTCCGCCTGCCGCCGATCCCGAGCCCGCTGTCGAGAGCCTGGCCGAATCCCCCGAGCCGACGCGCGACCTGCGCCAGCCGGTCGTGCCGCCGAAGCCCGACACCAAGGCTTCCACCCCCAGCCCGGACCCCGCCCCCGCCCCCGCCCCCGCCGCCTCGCCCGGCAGCGGCGCGACCGACTGGTTCGGCCGGTCCACCGCACCGGCCAAGCCATCCCCGACGGCCGGCGGCACGCCATCCGCGTCCACGCCGGCGGCCGGTGGCACCGGCAAGCCGCCTTCCTCCGCCTCCACCGAGCGCGACGAGGACGAGGCGGAGACCAGGCTTTCCCTGCCCCTCCCCGGCGCGGCAGAGCCTCCCCGCGGCTCCGAACGGGGCAAGCGGCCGGCGGGCGCGACAGAGCGCGACAGGCCCACGACCGGGGCCCGCCAGGACGAAGAACGGACCGGCGAGGCAGGGCGAGGCGAACAGCGGGCCGGCAGAGCCCAGCTCGGCGAGCAGGCCGCCGGTGGAGCCGAGCGCGACGGGCGTGATCCCGCCAGGTCCCGTCAGCGGCCCTCCGAAGCGCGGGAGCCGGTGGCCTCCGAGAGCGAAGAAGGCTCCTCCGGCCCCGACACCCGTCCCCAGCCTCGTGTCACCGCCTCCGGCACTCCGGTGCCGCAGAGCTCCGGTCCTTCGGCCGAGCCCAGGCGTCCCTCACAGGCGCGTCCAGGCTCCGGGGACGGCCCTTCCTCGCAGCGTTCCGACACCTCACGCGGTCAGTCCGACAAGAGTTCCGGCACCGGGCGCGCGGGTGCCGGCGGCTCGGGCGGCGGGGCCTCGGGCTCCGCGTCCTCCGGCGAGGCCGCGGCCAAGTCCCCGCAAGGAGCCGCCGGGTCTGTGACACCGGAGCGGCCCGCGTCGTCGGCGGAGTCGGCCAAGGCCAAGGGATCACTGCCGACGCCCGCCGCTGCGGCTGACAAGGCGGCCGGAGGGCGGACCGGCTCGGGTTCGGCGACCCCGCCGAGGGCTTCCACCGGCGAGCAGGCCGCAGGCGCCAAGTCGGGTGGCGAGCCGCCGTCCGGCGCCACCGCCCCAGAACGGCCCGCCTCCTCGTCCGCCAAGGGCGCGTCGGCCGGCGTGTCCCCCCAAGATCGCAAGGCGTCCGGCGAGGCCGCGTCGTCGAAGGGCGAGAACGGTGACGCGGCAGCCCCGAAGAAGGCGGAGGCCGACACGGTGAAGGTCATCGTCGGCACCCGCCGCTACCACAGCACCGCCTGCCCGCTGATCAGGGGCGCGGGGGAGTCCGGCGTGGAGACCATGTCCCAGGCCCAGGCCGAGGCGGCGGGCTTGACGAGCTGCTCGGTGTGCCAGCACGACCGCGAGACCGTCAGCTGACGGAGTCCCAGGCTTGTCCGCCGCCGGTCGAGCTGGGGCGGGTCTGCCGCCGTGGTGACGGTCCTCCGGTTGGTGTTCGTGGCGGTGCGCGGGTCGGCGGCGGAGTCCGCGGATGGGTTCACGGCTGGGCGGTGTGTTCGTCCTGAGCTGCCTGCCGGCTGACCGGGATGCGCCCCGTCCCCGGTTGTGCTGTGGGCGATCTCGTACGTGACGGGTGAGGCCGGCGCATCAGGATGGTGCCATGAGGCTCACCAAGTACGGGCATGCCTGCGTACGGCTGGAGAAGGACTCTCGGGCGCTGGTCATCGACCCCGGGCTGATGACCCCGGAGCCGGAGGCGCTGGCCGGAGTCGAGGCGGTGCTGGTCACCCACGAGCATTTCGATCACTTCGACGCGGACCGCCTCTGTGCGGCGGCCGACGCCGATCCCGGTCTGGTCGTCTACACGTGCCCCGGTGTGGCCCGGCACCTGGGGAAGATCGAGGATCGGGTGCGGGTGGTCCGCGATGGGGACGTGGTCGCGGCGGCCGGGTTCGAGGTGGCCGTCGTGGGAGACAAGCACCACTTCAGCCATCCGGACATGGCGCCGGTGGACAATGTCGGGTTTCTGCTTGATGGAGAGGTCTTCCATCCGGGTGACGCGCTGACGCTCGTCGAAGTGCCGACGCTGCTGGTGCCGGGGCAGGCGCCGTGGATGACGGTGCCCGACCTGATCGGCTACCTGCGCGCGATGAGACCCCGCAGGGCGTACGCCATCCACGACGGGCTGCTCAACGAGTGGGGGCTCAAGGTGCTCGACAGTGTGCTGGAAAGCGAGCAGGACGGCCTCGACGCAGACATCCGCAGGCTGCGGGCGGGAGACAGCGTCGAACTCTGACAGCGCGCCCACGCGCGGCCCGGATGTGTGCCCCCGGACGTGTGCCACGACGTGCGGCTGCGACGTGTCGGCTGAGGTGGTGGCGCAGCGGAGTGGCGCGCCGCCCGGGGCGGCAGCGGTGAGGCTGCCGTCCCGGGCGGCGAGGAGTGCCGGTGCCGGTCAGGCGCGGCGGAGCCGGAAGGTGAGGCCCAGGTCGGCGTCCGTGTGCGATGGCAGGCCGGCGGCCTCGCCCTCTGACACCGTCGTCGCCAGGACCTCCTCGGCGACCAGGTCGCCGCCGGAGCGCAGCGCCTGCGCCAGGTCCGGGTTGGTGGCCGTCCACCACAGGTCGATGCGGTCCGTGATGGACAGGCCCGTCGCCTTGCGGGCCTCCTGCACCAGGCGGATGACCTCGCGCAGCAGGCCGGCCCGGCGCAGCTCGTCGGTGAGCTCCAGGTCGAGCGCGACCGTCTCGCCGGTGCCCGTGTCGATCGCGCCCGTCTCCACCGCCCAGCCGGATCGCGGCTGCTCGGTGACGATCACGTCGTCGGGGCCGAGCGTGACCGGGCCGAGCTCGCCCGCCTCCACAGTGACCGTCTCGCCGGAGCGCAGTGCGCGGGCCAGCGAGGTGGCGTCGGCGGCGCCCACCGCGGCGGCCACCAGCTTCGTCTGGGAGCCGAACCGCTTGCCGAGCGCCCGGAAGTTGGGCTTGACGGTGTAGGAGACCAGGTCCGCGCTGTAACCCGACATGTCCTCCAGAGCCTGTACGTTCAGCTCGTCGGCGATCAGGTCACGCAGCTCGCCGGGCAGCGACGGCCAGCCGTGCGCGCCGACCAGGGCACGGCCGAGCGGCTGCCGGGTCTTGACGCCGGAGGAGGCGCGGGCCGAGCGGCCCAGCTCCACCAGCCGCCGCACCAGCGCCATCCGCTCCGACAGCGCCGGGTCGAGCAGCTCCTCGCGTACGGACGGCCAGGAGGCCAGGTGCACCGAGGGGGCGTCGTCGTCGCCGCGCAGCACGTCCCACAGGTAGTCGGTGACGAACGGCACGAAGGGCGCCATCAGCCGCGTCACCGTCTCCAGGCACTCGTACAGGGTGGCGAACGCCTCCGGCGACCCCTGCCAGAACCGGCGGCGCGAGCGGCGCACGTACCAGTTGGACAGGTCGTCGAGGAAGTCGGCCAGCCTGCGCCCGGCCCGCTGCGTGTCGTACTCGTCCAGCGACGCCGTGACGTCGGCGACGGTCCGGTGCAGCTCGGCCAGCGCCCACCGGTCGAGCAGCGGGCGCTCGGCGGCCGCAGGGGCGTCGGCCAGCATGGCGGGCGACCACGACTCGGCGTTGGCGTAGAGAGTGAAGAAGGAGGCGGTGTTCCAGTAGGTCAGCAGGACCTTGCGGACGATCTCCTCCAGCGCGTTGTGGCCGACCCGGCGGGCCGACCACGGCGAGCCCGCGCAGGCCATGAACCAGCGCAGCGCGTCGGCGCCGTGCTCGTCCATCAGTGGCAGCGGCTCCAGGATGTTGCCCAGGTGCTTGCTCATCTTGCGGCCGTCCTCGGCCAGGATGAGCCCGAGGCACAGCACGTTCTCGTACGACGACTGGCCGAACACGAGCGTGCCCACGGCCATCAGCGAGTAGAACCAGCCGCGGGTCTGGTCGGTGGCCTCGCAGATGAACTGCGCCGGGTAGAGGCCCTCGGGCTTGCCGGGCTGCCCCCACTGGGCGAACGGCATGGAGCCGGAGTCGTACCAGGCGTCGATGACGTCGGGCACGCGGCGGGCCTCGGCCGAGCAGGCCGGGCAGGGGAACGCCACGTCGTCCACGAAGGGGCGGTGCGGGTCGAGCGCCGACAGGTCCTCGCCGGCCAGGCGGCCGAGCTCCTCCATGGAGCCCACGCACGTCACGTGGGACTCGTCGGCCGAGCACACCCACAGCGGCAGCGGCGTGCCCCAGTAGCGGGAGCGCGACAGCGACCAGTCGACGTTGTTACGCAGCCACTCGCCGAAGCGGCCCCACTTGATCGTGTCGGGGTACCAGTTGGTGCCGGCGTTCTCGGCCAGCATCTGGTCCTTGACCGCGGTGGTCCTGATGTACCAGGACGGGAGCGCGTAGTAGAGCAGCGGCGTGTGGCAGCGCCAGCAGTGGGGGTAGCTGTGGTCGAAGTGCCCGCCGCGGAACAGCAGGCCACGGCCGCGCAGGTCCTCGGTGAGCGCCTCGTCGGCGGCCTTGAAGAACTGGCCGCCCACCATCGGCACGTCGTCGAGGAACCGCCCGTCGGGGCCGATGGGGTTGACCACCGGCATGTCGTAGCGCTTGATGACGGCCAGGTCGTCGGCGCCGAACGCGGGCGCCTGGTGGACCAGGCCGGTGCCGTCCTCGACGGTCACGTAGTCGCCGAGCACCACGTAGTGGGCGCCGGGGATGTCGACCAGGTCGAAGGGCCGCTGGTAGGCGGTGTGCTCCAGCTCGCGGCCCGTGAGGCGGGCCACCTCGGTGACGTCCTCGCCCAGCACCGAGAGCAGCGGCTCGGCCACCACCAGGACCTCGCCGCCGGCGGTGCGCGCGGCGACGTAGGTCACGTCGGGGTGCACGGCGACGGCGGTGTTGGAGACCAGCGTCCACGGCGTGGTCGTCCAGATCAGCAGCGAGGCGCCCAGCTCGGCCAGCGGGCCGGAGGTGACGGGCATGCGGACATAGACCGACGGGCTGGACACGGTCTCGTAGCCGCCGGGCTGGCCCAGCTCGTGGTCCGACAGGCCGGTGCCGCAGCGCGGGCAGTAGGGGGTGATGCGGAAGTCGCGGAACAGCAGGCCCTTGTCGAAGACGACCTTGAGCGACCACCAGACGGCCTCGATGTAGGCGGGGTCCATGGTCCGGTAGGCCGTCGACAGGTCGATCCAGTAGCCCATCCGCTCGGTGAGCTGCTCGAAGGCGTCGACGTGCCGCAGCACCGACTCCCGGCACTTGGCGTTGAACTCGGCGATGCCGTAGGCCTCGATGTCACGCTTGCCGGCGAGGCCGAGCTCCTTTTCGACGCCGACCTCGACGGGCAGGCCGTGGCAGTCCCAGCCGGCCTTGCGGGGCACGCTGAAGCCGCGCATCGACTTGTAGCGCGGGAACAGGTCCTTGAAGACCCGGGCCTCGACGTGGTGGACGCCGGGCAGGCCGTTGGCGGTGGGCGGGCCCTCGTAGAAGACCCAGGCGGGGTTGCCCTCGTTCTGCTCGACGGAGCGTTCGAAGATCTTCCCGTCCCGCCAGCGGTCCAGGACCTCGCGCTCGAGCGCGGGCAGGTCGACCTGCGCGGGAAGAGAGCGGAAAGATGGCGAAGACATTTCGGGTGGGACCTCCACGCGTCACAGGCCGGCAAACGGGCTTTGCGCGAAGGGACGAAGCCGGTGGGGCTCCGCGGTACCACCCTTCTTGGCCTCGGGGGAGGCCCTCTCCATTGAGGCTGCGGCCGGGTCTAGTGAGCTCGATGCGAGCCGTTCTTCCGGCGGCTCCGGGGTGATATCCCTCACAGGAGGGCCCCATCAACGCCTTGCAACTTCACACCATAACGCAGAGTGGACCCGAAGGCTTCCACGTTTACCGGTGGTGCCCCGCCATCCCCTAGAACCGACAAAGTTGTGGGAATGGAGTCCACTGGGGAGGAGTTAAAGACGCGAGGCGGGACAGTACCGGAGAGGTAATCCGTCCGGCGGGTCGTTTGCCATTCCGTTATAGGAGACCTAGGCTGCCCGCACCATTCACGGCCTTGATCAGCATGGAGGCAGCCATGGTGGCAGTCACGCAGACCGCTACACCGTCGATGTGGTCGAAGCAGGAGCTGGCCGAGGTACGCGGCACCCTGCGGAGCGAGATCGACGAGCTCAACGCGGACATCCTCCGCCACGAGTCCGAGATCGCCTCGGGAGACGTCACCCAGGGGGCGGGTGACGACCAGGCGGACGCCGGCGCCAAGACCTATGAGCGCGAACGCGAGATCGCCCTTACCCTGAATGCACGCGACCTGGTCGCGCAGAACGAACGTGCGATCGCCAGGATCGACGCAGGGACCTATGGAGTGTGCGAATCGTGCCACAAGCCGATCGGCAAGGAGCGCCTTCAGGCGTTCCCGAGGGCGACGCTGTGCGTGGCCTGCAAGCAGAAGGAGGAGCGCCGGTAGTCAGACGGCGGGGCCGTCTCCTGGCCCTTCTAGGCTCGCTGGCGGCCGTCATCTACGTGTCCGACGTGATCACCAAGACGGTGGTGCTGCGGACGCTGGAGGGCGAGCCGCCGCTGGTCGTGATACCGGGCGTGCTGCAGTTCAGGGTGATCTTCAATTCGGGGGCCGCGTTCAGCATCGGCACCGGGATGACCCTCATCCTCACCCTCATCGCCGCGGGCGTGGTGGTGGCGATCATCCGCACGGCGCGTCACCTGCGCAGCCTGCCGTGGGCGATCACGCTGGGCATGCTGCTGGGCGGCGCGCTCGGCAACCTCACCGACCGGCTGCTGCGTTACCCGTCCGGCTTCGGCAGGTCCACGCAGCTGCGGGGGCACGTGGTCGACTTCGTCGAGGTGCTGCCGGGCAACTTCCCGGTGATCGACTACTTCCCGATCTTCAACGTCGCCGACTCGGCGATCGTCTGCGGCGGCATCCTCGCCGTGATCCTGGCCTGGCGGGGCTACCAGCTCGACGGGACCAAGGAGGGGAAGAGTGGCCGAGCAGCGTAGTCTCCCCGTCCCCGACGGGCTGGAGGGCGAGCGGGTCGACGCCGCCCTGTCGAGGCTGTTCGGATTCTCGCGGACCCGCGCCGCCGAGCTGATCGGAGCCGGCGAGGTGCTGGTCGACGGCCGGCAGCCCGCCAAGTCCGACCGGGTGCACGCGGGCGCCTGGCTCGACGTGACGCTCCCGCCGCCGGCGACCACCCCGATGCCGGTGGCCGAGCCGGTGCCGGGCATGCGCATCGTGTACGAGGACGACGACATCGTGGTGGTCAACAAGCCGATCGGAGTGGCCGCCCACCCGACCGTCGGCTGGACGGGCCCGACCGTGCTGGGAGGCCTGCTCGGCGCTGGCCACACGATCGCGACCAGCGGCGCGGCCGAGCGCCAGGGGATCGTGCACCGGCTCGACGCCAACACCACCGGCTCGATGGTGGTGGCCAAGAGCGAGCACGCCTACTCCCACCTCAAGCGCGCCTTCAAGGAGCGCACGGTCGACAAGCGCTACCACGCGCTGGTCCAGGGGCATCCCGACCCGTTCAGGGGCACGGTCGACGCGCCGATCGACCGTCACCCGTCGGGCGACGGCAGGTGGGCGGTGGTCGCCGGAGGCAAGGCGTCGATCACCCACTACGACACGATCGAGGCGTTCAGAGCGGCCTCGCTGCTCGACATTAAACTGGAGACCGGCCGCACCCACCAGATCAGGGTGCACATGTCCGCGCTGCGCCATCCGTGCGTGGGCGACATGCTGTACGGCGCGGATCCGACGATCGCGGCCCGGCTCGGCGTCACGAGGCAGTGGCTGCACGCGGTCTCGCTGGGGTTCGAGCATCCCGCCACCGGCGAGTGGATGTCGTTCAGCACCGACTATCCGGAAGACCTGCAGAAGGCCCTCGACACCGTACGCGCCGAGTCCTGATTCTCAGGCCTTGTTCTTGTTCTTGGGTTTCTTGTTCGGCTTGTCCGCGGCCTGCTTGCCGCCCCCGGACGGGTCCACCTGGCCGGGTCGCGCGTCGTCATCCTTCTTCGGCTTCTCCGACTTGGTCGGCGGCGGTTGCGTCGCCCTGGTGGGGGTGGGCTTGCTGGACTCGGGCCGGGTCTTCTCCGCCGAAGGCTTGGTGGGGGCGCCGGCTTCGGAGCGGCGCGGAGAGGCGTACCCGGTGGGGGGCGGGTAGTCCTGCCGCACGCCCGTGCGGGCCGACGGCGGGACGCTCGTCTGAGGGCCGGGGCTCTTGGGGCTCGTCGTGCGGGTGGAGCTGGGCGAGTGCACCACCGCCGGCACTGTCGGTGGTGAGCCGGTCTCCGCGGGCCGGTTCGACCACCATGCCGCGCCGCCCGTCACCAGCGCCATCATGAGCGTGCCCGCCCCCAGGGCGAGCAGCGGCGGCCTGCGCCTGCCCGGCTGCGCTTCCGGGATCGGCATGGGGGCGGGCACGGGGATCGGCACTGGCCCGGTGGCCTCCGGCGCGCCGCCCGTGATGATCGCGGACAGCCGCTGCTCGGCCTCCTCCAGCGACATCCGCTCGGCCGGGTCCTTGCGCAGCAGTCCGAGCAGGACCGGCCCGAGCACTCCCGCGCGGGCCAGCGGGGCGGGCTCGGCGTGCATGACCGCGCCCAGCGTGGCCAGGGCGTTCGCGCGGTGAAAGGGGGAGTGGCCCTCGACGGCGACGTACAGCGTCACGCCCAGCGCCCACAGGTCGGAGGCGGGCTGCGCCTGCCCGCCCGCCGCCCGCTCCGGCGCCATGAAGGCGGGCGTGCCGATGAGCATCCCCGTCTTGGTGACAGGGGCCTCGTCCTCCGTGGTGGCGATGCCGAAGTCGGTGAGCACCGCCCGTCCGTCCTTGGTCAGCAGCACGTTGTCGGGTTTGACGTCCCGGTGCAGGACGCCCGCCGCGTGGGCCGCGCGCAGCGCCTCCAGAAGCTGCAGCCCGATGTGCGCGACCTCCGCGGGGGACATCGGACCGTCGTCGCGCACCAGCTCGCCGAGCGTCCGGGAGCGAACGAGCTGCATGACGATCCACGGGTGACCGTGCTCCTCGAGCACGTCGTACACGGCGGCGACGCCGGGATGGGCGACCCGGCCCGCCGCCCTGGCCTCGCGGAAGGTGCGCACGGTGAAGATCTCGCGTTCCGGTTCTGTCAGGCCGGGGGGCGGGAGGATCTCCTTGAGCGCCACGTCGCGGCCGAGCACCTCGTCGTGGGCCTGCCAGACGGTGCCCATGCCGCCCCGGCCGATCGTCCTCACCAACCGGTAGCGGCCTCCAACTATCCCCACAGAATCGGACATGTGGGCCGACTACCCGAGAAAGACTCGGACAAGCGCGGTAGTGGCGGCGGCCGCGGCCAGGACGACCAGAAACGGAGCCCGCAGCAGCAGCGCGGCCACGGCGGCGGCCAGTCCGGCGGTGCGGGCCAGGTCGAAGGCGAGCGCGCCCTGGTGGGTGAACATCTGCACGGCGATGAGCGCCGCCAGCAGTGCCACCGGCACCAGCTCGGCGAAGCGGCGCACCACGGGATGGTCGAGTATCTGGCGCGGAGCCGCGAGCCCGGCCAGCTTGAGCGCGTAGCAGCCGGCGCACACCGCCGCGATGGCCCACCACAGCGTCATCGCACCATCACCACCAGCACGGCCAGCGCCGACAGCAGTACGGGTACACCCGGCGGGAAGAACGGGGTGGCCAGCAGCGCGATCGCCGCGCCGCCCACCGCCAGCCAGCGCAGCTCCGCGCTGGCCACCAGGCGCGGCCACAGGATGGCCAGGAACGTCGCCGGCCCCACCACGTCCAGCCCCAGCATGCCGGGATCACCCAGGAACGAGGTGCCGAGCGCGCCCGCCAGCGTGGTGAGGTTCCAGGTCACGTAGATGGTGGCGAACGTGGTCGCGAAGCCGGCCCGGGCCGCCTCCGGGGTCGGCTGGGCGAGGGCCACCGCGGTCGTCTCGTCGATCACGCCGTGCGCGGCCACCAGCTTGCGCGGCCCGCCCACCTTCAGCAGGTCGGCCAGGCGCAGCCCGTACAGCGTGTTGCGGCCGCCGAGCAGCAGCGCGCCCGAGGCGGCCGAGACCAGGTCTCCGCCCGCGCCCACCGCGCCGGCCAGCGCGAACTGCGAGGCGCCGGTGAACGCCAGCAGGCTCAGCACGCACGCCTGCGGCACGCTCAGGCCCGCGGTGATGGCCGCGGCGCCGAAGGCGACTCCGGACAGCCCCACAGCCAGGCCCACACCCAGACCGTCCCGGATGGCGGCGGAACGATATGTCGTCGGTTCCATGTCATACGAGGGTATGTGCCGCTCAGGCGTGATTCTTGTACGTTCCTGCGGCACGTTGGTAGGCGGCGGGCGGGACGCCGACGATGCGCTTGAAGTGCCGGCTCAGGTGCGCCTGATCGGTGAAGCCGACCTCGGCGGCCACCTGTGCGGGACGTACCCCCGACCGCAGGAGGTGGCGGGCCCGCCGCACCCGCAGCGAGGTGAGGTAGGCGTGCGGCGGCAGGCCGGTCGCCTCCTTGAACGCGCGCAGCAGCGGGAACGGCCTGGCCCTGACGGCCTGCGCCAGATCATCCAGCGTCGGCGGGTCGACCAGGCTCTCGTGCAGCAGGTCCAGCGCCGCCCGTACCGCCCGCTTACCCTCCGGGGCGAGCACCACGGCCGGGCGCGGCGCGGCGTAGCGGGTCAGCAGCCGCGCGAACAGCGTCCTGGTCATCGTGGACGCGGCCAGGTCGTCGCCCCGCTCGGTCGCCTGGTGGGCGCTGTCCATCAGCGCCGCCACCGCCGGATCGCGCACCACCTGCTCGGGGAAGTGCGGAGTCCCGTACGTCAGGCCGAGCTCGGCCGCGACCCCGCCCATCGCCCCCACCGACGGGTAGAGCATGCGGTACGCCCAGCCGCCCGCCGTCCCCGCCTGACCGGTGTGCACGGAGTCGGGGTTGACCAGCACCATCTCGCCCGTGCCCGCCCTGTGCACGGTGCCGCGGTAGTCGAACTCCTCCACGCCGCCGATGATGAGGCCGATCGCGTAGCCCTCGTGCACGTGGCGGGAGAAGCGGTGGGTGACGTAGCGGGCCTTGAGCAGGTCGACCTCCGGCACCGCGGGGTGCTGCCAGAACCGCGCCCGCTCCTTCGCGCTGTCACCGCTCACGGGGACCCGGCCGCCGGCTGGAAGGTCTCCACGAAGGTGTCGAAGTAGTGCCTGTCCCGCTCCCACCGGGAGTGCGGTGCCTCCCAGTAGAGGGCGAAGGGGCGGCCGTCGGCGGTGCGGAAACCGCGGTTGATCACGTGGATCAGCGTGCCTCCGTTCGGCCTGGTGAACTCCCAGTCGGCCGCCGCCTGTCCGAGGTAGCGCACCGGGCGGATGCCGATCCGCCGGTAGCCGGGGAACTCGCCCTTGTCCTTGATCTCCTGCTCCAGCGCCCGCCAGTGTTGCACGGCGCTGGTCCACGGCTTGTCGGGGACGGTCCACTCGACGATCATCCGGCCGGTGGTGCCGGGGCCCGACAGGGTGACGCTGTCCCGGCTGGGATGCTTGGCGACGCGCCAGCCGCGCGGCACCGCGATCGAGAAACGCCCGGCGGTGTTCCGGTGCGCGCGCCAGCCCTCGGGGAGCTGCCTTCCGGTTGGCTGCCCACTGGGCTGCCGGGTTGGCTGCCGGGTTGGCTGCACGGTTGGCTGCCCGGTGGGCGCCCGCGTGGGTTCTGTCGTGGGCTCCGCGGGCGGCGCGGCGGGGCCGGCGTCGCCCGTGCGCGGCGTGGCCGTGAACCAGGTGGCGAGCAGCGCGCCGCCCGCGCCCAGCACCATCACCGCGGCGGCGGCCGCTGCCAGCGTGACCCATCGGCGCCGGCCGCGCGGCCGGGGCAGCGTGACCGGGACCGTGCCGTCTGCCGGGGCGGCGGCCTTGGCCAGCAGCTCGGCGGCCTGAGCGGCGGACATCCTGGTCGCCGGATCGCGCTTCAGCAGCCCGACGATCACCGGCGTGAGCGCCCCGGCCCTGCGCGGCGGCGCCAGGGGATCGCGCAGCACCGCCGCCACCGTGGCCGCCCACGAGTCGCGCCGGAACGGAGGCTCGCCCTCGGCCGCCGCGTAGAGCGTCGCGCCCAGCGACCACAGATCCGACTCGGGCCTGGCGGGCTCGCCGTTGAGCCGCTCCGGCGGCATGTAGGCGGGCGTGCCCACCAGGCCGCCCGTCGCCGTCAGACCGGCCTCGGCCTCCAGCGAGGCGATCCCGAAGTCGGTCAGCACCACCCGGCCGTCGTCGGCGAGCAGCACGTTCTCGGGCTTGACGTCGCGGTGCAGCACCCCGGTGGCGTGCGCCGCCCGCAGCGCGTCGAGCACGCGGGCGCCGACCGTCGCCACCTGCTGCACCGGCAGCGGCCCGCGCTCGCGGATCACCTCGGCCAGCGACCGGGAGCGGACGAGCTGCATGACGATCCACGGCCGGCCGTCCTCCTCGACGACGTCGTGGATGACGATCACCGAAGGGTGGTCGAGGCGGCCGGCCGCCCTGGCCTCCCTGATGGTCCTGCCGTTGAGCTCGGCCCGCTTGGCCTCACCCACGCCGGTGTAGCGGACCTCCTTGATCGCGACAGTCCGGTCGAGCAGCTCGTCGTAGGCACGCCAGACCACGCCCATGCCGCCCTCGCCGAGGGGCTCGATGAGGCGGTAGCGGTTGCCGACCTGCCTGTCCACGCACGCAGCCTACTGGTCGGGTTTGAAGGTGGCGCAGAACGTCTCGAAGTAGTGGTAGTCCTGCTTCCACCGGCTGTTGAGGTTGTGCCAGTAGATCGAGTAACCGCGCCCGTTGTCGGTGATGAAGCCCCGGTTGCGGACCCTGGTCTCACCCGTGTTGGTCTTCCACGTGAAGTCCCAGTCGGCGGCCGCCTTCTGATAGTCGACCTCCTTGATGCCGAGCAGTTTGTAGCCGCCGAAGTTGTACTTGGCGGTCTTCTCCTGCTTCTTCCAGTCCTTCTCGGGGTCGGAGCCGGGGTTGTACGACCTGTCGACGGACATGAACGCGTTGGAGGCGGCGCCGGGGCCGCGGAAGAAGACCTGGGTGCCCTCGCGCTTGTATTCCTTCCAGCCCTTGGGCAGCCCGATGGTGAAGTCGAGCTTCTTGTCCTTGTACAGCTTCCAGTCCTTGGGCAGGGCGGTCTCCTTCTCGTCGTCCTTCTCCGACTCCGTCGGAGTGGGCGTCGGCGACGAGGAGGGCGAGGCGGTCTGCGACGGGCTGGCCGTGGCGCTGGGGGCGGACGACGAGGGCGACTGCGGCGGTGTGGCCGTGCTGACCGCCGCGGTCCGCTGGCCGTCGGTGGGCTCGTCCTCGGGGGTCGAGCGGAGCCCGAGATAACCGCCGACCGCCGCCACCAGCACGACCGCGGCCACCGCCGCGATGACCGGCACGGCCTGCCGCCTGTCCGAGCCGCCCGAGGCCACGGTCGGCCTGTCACCCGGCGGCGGGGGCTCCAGGGACCCCGGAGTGAGCCGCAGTCCGGTCTCCGGCGGGGACGCCGGCGCGGCGGCCGGCCGGACGGCCGGGGGGGCCGCCAGGTCGGGGTCCGTCGGCATGTCGTCCTCGATCGGCTCCTGCACCCGCGTCACCGTCAGCGCGGACGGCTCGGCGAGCCGGGGGCGGGGCCGGGTGATGACCTGGCGCAGCAGCTGCGCTGTCTCCTCGTACGACAGACGCTGGACCGGCTCCTTGGCCAGCAGCCCGTCGATCACCGGCGCGAGCGGCCCCGCGTGCTTGGCCGGGTCCGGCTCGTCCGTCAGCACCGCGTGCATGGTCGCCAGCGCCATGCCGCGCTCGTGCGGGGACCGGCCTTCCACGGCCGTGTAGAGGGTCGCGCCAAGCGACCACAGGTCCGACTCGCGCCTGGCCGGCAGCCCCTTGAGGCGCTCCGGCGCGATGAACGCGGGGGTGCCCGCCAGACCCGTCACCGTCAGCTGCGTCTCGGTCTCCAGTGTGGCGATGCCGAAGTCGGTCAGCACCACCCGGCCGTCGTCGGCGAGGAGCACGTTCTCGGGCTTGACGTCGCGGTGCAGCACACCGGACTCGTGCGCGCGCTGCAGCGCGTCGAGCACGGCCAGGCCGATCTCGGCCACCCGCTTCGGCGGCAGCGGCCCGTCCTGCTTGATCACCGTCCCCAGGGAACGTGACTGGACGAGTTGCATGACGATCCAGGGACGGCCGTCCTCTTCGATCACGTCGTGTACGACGATCACGTTGGGATGCTCGAACCTGGCCGCGGCTCTCGCCTCGCGCATCGTGCGCCGGTTCAGCAGCTGTACCTCGTCTCCCAGAGCGGCGGCATAGCGGACTTCCTTGACCGCGACGATGCGGTCGAGGAGCTCGTCATGGGCTCGCCAGACGATGCCCATGCCACCCTTGCCAATAGGCTCCTGCAGCTGGTAACGACCGGCGATGCGGCGTCCGTCCTGCTTGCGATCCGACATCAACGGCCTCAAACCCTCCCTCTAGGCCAAGAAATACTCCCATAGCGAGGGATCAACGGCGACTCGCCGCAAGGACAGTCCATCATGCGAGAAGCATGTCCAGCAGGTGGAGGGCAGGTGTAAAGTTCAGACATGACTTGTCGCTACGCGTTTATCGAGCCGGCTCCGGGAGGGCCGGTCGTCAGCTAGCGACCACCTGGAGTCGGCAAGGGCAGAGACGCCTCGTCTCTGCCCTTTTGGTTTTTCGCCGGCTCGAGGGGGCCGGCGAAGTGGGGAGCCGAGATGTCATCGACCTTGGAACGGCACGTGGTCACGCTGGGCGCACACCGCGTCGGCGAGGGGCCGGCCGTGGTGATCAGCGATCGGATGAGCCTGCGCGAGCACCGTGGCGGCGCCCGCGAGTTCCCGCGCGAGGGGGTCACGCTGGCCGAGCCGGCCGGCGCGGACGACCTGCCCCTGATCGCCGCGCGGGCCCGCGGCGTGGTGATCGGAGCGGCCTGGACGCGGGACATCCCGCTGGTGCGCGCGGTGGCCGCGCTGGGGCTGCCGGTGGTGGTGGAACGCCGCCCATCGGCCACGCTGGAGGAGTGGCTGGGCGTGGCCGGCTACTGCGCCGCGGAGGGCAACGACCAGGTGATCCTCTGCGAGCGCTCGGACCTGGGACTGCTGCGGGCCGCCAGGGCCGCTTCCGGCCGCCCCGTCCTCGCCGACGTGTCCGGGGACATCGGCCTCTGCGCGGCCGCGGTCGCGGCCGGCGCGGACGGGCTCATCGTGGACGGGCTCATCGTGGACGGCTCCCAGGCGGACCGCCGGGAGGCGGAGGAGGCCGTGACACTCGTCGGCGCCCTGCTCCGCCCCGAGACCCCCGCCACGCTGCCCGACTGCAGGCAGGCCATCGACCGCGTCGACGCCGCCCTGGCCACCCTGCTGGAGCGCCGGGTCGCCCTGGCGGGCACCGTGCAGCGGCTCAAGCCGGTCGGCGGCTTCGCGGGCCGCGACCTGACCCGCGAGCGGGCACTGGTGGCCAGGATGGCCCAGCGCGCTCCCGAGCTGGGCGAGACGCACCTGGCGCCCATCATGAACGCGATCATCGAGGCCGGCCTGCACCTGGCCGAGGAGCGTGCCACCCGATGACCGCGCCGTGAACCGGGCCGGCCCGGTGCCTCACTCGGCGGGACTGACGGCCGTCCCGCCGAGCGCCGCGGCGGCGGCCCGCCGCCTCCTGAGCACCATCCAGCCGAACGCGATCGCCGCCGCCAGGGCCGGGGCCAGGTAGAAGGCCACCCGCTGGTCGGCGTCCGCGAACGGCATCAGCAGCACCACCAGCGCCAGGAAGGCCAGGGTCAGCCAGTTCGTGTACGGCGTGCCCGGCATCGGGAACGTCGAGCGATGACCCGACCTGCGCAGCCGCAGCTGGCAGTAGACCAGCGTGCCCCAGGTGGTGATCACGCCGAGCGAGGCGACGGCGGTGGCGATGTTGAAGGCCCGTTCCGGCAGGAAGTAGAACAGCGCCACGCCACCCAGGAACATGGCGGCGGTGAACACGATGCCGCCGATCGGCACGTGCCTGGAGCTGAGCGTGCCGGTGAAGCGCGGCGCCTCGCTGTTGCGGGCCATCGACCGCAGGATGCGCCCGGTCGCGTACAGACCCGAGTTGCACGAGGACATCGCGGCGGTGATCACGACGAGGTTCATCGCGTCGGCCGCCCACGGCACGCCCATGCCGGCGAAGACCGTCACGAACGGCGAGGTCCCCGCCTCGTACGCGGTCCACGGCAGCACCATCGACAGCAGCACCACCGAACCCACGTAGAAGACCGCGATGCGCCATACCACGCCGTTGATCGCCTTCGGCATGACCTCGTGCGGCCTGGCCGTCTCGCCCGCGGTTATGCCGACCAGCTCGATGGAGGCGTACGCGAACACCACCGACTGCAGGCTCATCAGCACCAGCGGGAACCCGGTGGGGAAGAAGCCGCCGTGCGTGACGAGGTTCTGCGGTCCGGCCTGGCCCACCGAGAAGACCACCAGCACCAGCCCGACCACCAGGAAGGTGACGATGGCCAGCACCTTCAGCATGGCGAACCAGAACTCCAGCTCGCCGAAGAGCTTCACCGACAGCAGGTTCACCACCAGCACGAAGCCCAGTGCCAGCAGCGCCGTCACCCACTGGGGGAAGGCGGGCGCCCAGTAGTGGACGTAGGTGGCGATCGCCGTCAGCTCCGCGATGCCGGTGAACGCCCAGTTGATCCAGTACATCCAGCCGCTGGCGAACGCCGCCCACGGCCCGACGAACTCGCCGGCGTACTCGACGAAGGAGCCCGAGGCGGGCCGGTAGAGGACCAGCTCGCCGAGCGCCCGCATGACGAAGAACGCGGCGATCCCGGCGGCGGCGTACGACAGGACGAGCGCGGGGCCCGCGGCGGCGAGCCGGCCGCCCGCGCCGAGGAACAGCCCCACTCCGATCGCCCCGCCGATGGCGATCATCTGGACCTGCCGGTTGCCCAGCGCGTGCTGGTAGCCCTCGTCGGTCTGCGTGCGCACCCCGTGTCTCCTTCGTCACTTTCTGTGACATCGACGATATCGGTGCTACCGGCCGAAACCGGGCCGGCACGCCGTCCTTTACCGCACCCGAAGTGTCGGTGGGGACCACTAGAGTCGGAGCGCACACCACACGTTCAGACCGGAGGCGCCGCTCCATGTCGTCCAGCGACTCGTTCGTCCATCTGCATGTGCACACCGAATACTCCATGCTCGACGGGGCCGCGCGCCTCAAGCAGATGTTCAAACAGGTCGGCGACCTGGGCATGCCGGCGATCGCCATCACCGACCACGGCAACATGCACGGCGCCTACGACTTCTACCGGCAGGCGACCGCCGCCGGAATCAAGCCGGTGATCGGGATCGAGGCCTACGTCGCCCCCGAGCTGCGCCACAACAAGAAGCCGGTGCTGTGGGGCGAGCCGCACCAGAAGAGGGACGACGTCTCCGCGGGCGGCTACTACACCCACATGACGATCTGGGCGCGCAACAAGACCGGCCTGCACAACCTGATGAAGCTGTCCTCGCGCGCCTACACCGAGGGATTCGTGCGCAAGTGGGCGCGGATGGACGCCGACATCCTGGCCGAGCACGCCGACGGCCTGATGGCCACCACCGGGTGCCCGTCGGGCGAGGTGCAGACGAGGCTCCGGCTCGGGCAGTACGACGAGGCGGTCAAGGCCGCGGCGAAATACCAGGAGATCTTCGGCAAGGACAACTTCTTCCTGGAGATCATGGACCACGGCCTCGACATCGAGCGCCGGGTCCGCGACGGGCTGACCAGGATCAGCAAAGAGCTCTCGATCCCGCCGCTGGTCACCAACGACTCGCACTACACCTACGAGTCCGACTCGGCCTCCCACGACGCCCTGCTGTGCATCCAGACCGGCAAGCAGCTGTCCGACCCCGACCGGTTCCGTTTCGACGGCAGCGGCTACTACATCAAGAACGCCGACGAGATGCGCGCGGTCGACTCCTCCGACCTGTGGGCGGAGGGCTGCCGCAACACGCTCCTGGTGGCCGAGAAGGTCGATTTGACCGGGTTCTTCGAGTTCAAGAACCTCATGCCCACCTACCCGATCCCCGAGGGGATGACCGAGCAGGACTTCTTCCGCAGGACGGTCTGGGAGGGCATGGACCGCCGCTGGCCGGAGGGCTACGACGACGAGCACCGCAGGCAGGCCGAGTACGAGATCGGCATCATCGAGCAGATGGGCTTCCCGAGCTACTTCCTGGTGGTCGCCGACTTCATCACCTGGGCGAAGGCCAACGGAGTGCGCGTCGGCCCGGGCCGAGGCTCGGCGGCCGGCTCGCTGGTGGCCTACGCGATGGGCATCACCGACCTCGACCCGCTGCCGCACGGCCTGATCTTCGAGCGGTTCCTCAACCCCGACCGCGTCTCCATGCCCGACGTCGACATCGACTTCGACGACCGCAGGCGGGCCGACGTGATCCGCTACGTGACCGAGAAGTGGGGCGCCGACAAGGTCGCCATGATCGCCACCTTCGGCACCATCAAGGCGAAGGCCGCCATCAAGGACGCCGGCCGCGTCCTCGGCTATCCCTACGCGCTCGGCGACAAGGTGTCCAAGGCGTTCCCGCCCGCGGTGATGGGCAAGGACATCCCGCTGGCGGGCATCTTCGACAAGGACCATCCCCGCTACAGCGAGGCGGGCGAGCTGCGCAAGCTCTACGAGGAGGACGTCGACGTCAAGGCGACGATGGACCTCGGCAAGGGGCTGGAGGGCCTGATCAGGCAGACCGGCGTGCACGCCGCCGGCGTGATCATGTCGGCCGAGGTGATCACCGACCACATCCCGATCATGCGCCGCGACTCCGACGGCGCGATCATCACGCAGTTCGACTATCCGACCTGCGAGACGCTCGGCCTGCTGAAGATGGACTTCCTGGGCCTGCGCAACCTCACCATCATGGACGACTGCCTCAAGATGATCGAGGCCAACTCCGGTGAGCAGATCGACCTGCTCAAGCTGCCGCTCGACGACCGCAAGACCTACGAGCTGCTCGGCCGGGGCGACACGCTGGGCGTGTTCCAGCTCGACGGCGGCGGCATGCGCTCGCTGCTGCGGCTGATGAAGCCCGACCACTTCGAGGACATCTCGGCCGTCGGCGCCCTCTACCGCCCCGGCCCGATGGGCGCCGACTCCCACACCAACTACGCCCTGCGCAAGAACGGCCTGCAGGAGATCACCCCGATCCATCCGGAGTTCCTGGAGTCGCTCGCCGAGATCCTCAACACGACCTACGGCCTGATCGTCTATCAGGAGCAGGTCATGGCCATCGCGCAGAAGGTCGCCGGCTTCTCGCTCGGCAAAGCCGACCTGCTGCGCCGCGCGATGGGCAAGAAGAAGAAGTCGGAGCTGGACAAGCAGTTCGAGTCGTTCGAGGCCGGCATGAAGGCCAACGGCTACTCCGCCGAGGCGGTCAAGACGCTGTGGGACATCCTGCTGCCGTTCTCCGACTACGCCTTCAACAAGGCCCACTCGGCGGCCTACGGTCTGATCTCCTACTGGACGGCCTACCTCAAGGCCAACTATCCGGCCGCCTACATGGCCGCGCTGCTGTCGAGCGTCAAGGACGACAAGGACAAGTCGGCCCTCTACCTCAACGAGTGCCGCCGCATGGGGATCAAGGTGTTCCCGCCGGACGTCAACGACTCCGACTTCGACTTCACCCCGCGCGGCACCGACATCCGCTTCGGCCTGTCGGCGATCCGCAACGTGGGCGGCAACGTGGTCGACGGCATCATCGCGGCCCGCAGGGAGAAGGGCCGCTTCGCCGACTTCAAGGACTTCCTGCGCAAGGTGCCGGCGATCGTGTGCAACAAGCGCGTCATCGAGTCCCTGGCCAAGGCGGGCGCGTTCGACGCGCACGGACACGTGCGCAAGGGCCTGGTCATGGTGCACGAGCAGGCCGTCGACGCGATCATCGACATCAAGAAGAACGAGGCCATCGGCCAGGACTCGCTGTTCGGCGCCATCGAGGGCGGCGAGGACCAGACCTTCGACGTGCAGATCCCGCCGGGGGAGTGGGACAAGAACACCTTGCTCCAGTTCGAGCGGGAGATGCTCGGCCTGTACGTGTCGGACCACCCGCTGTTCGGCGTCGAGCACATCCTGGCCTCCGGCGCCGACTGCTCCATCGCCGCCGTCCAGGACGAGAGCCGCTCCGACGGGCATGTGGTCACGCTCGGCGGCATCCTGAGCGGCGTCCAGCGCAAGGTCACCAAGAAGGGTGACACCTGGGTGCTGACCCAGCTGGAGGACCTCGAAGGCGCCATCGAGGTGATGATCTTCCCGTCGGCCTACCAGCTCTGCTCGACGATCCTGGCCGAGGACGCGATCGTCTTCGTCAAGGGGCGCATCGACAAGCGCGAGGACGTCGCCAAGATCATCGCGATGGAGGTGACGGCGCCCGACCTGACCCAGGAGGCGGGCGGGCCACTGCTGGTGAGCCTGCCGCTGACCAGGTGCACGCCGCCGGTGGTCGGCCGGCTGAAGGAGATCCTCAGCACCCACCCGGGCACCTCCGAGGTCCACCTGCAGGTCCACAACGGGCCGAAGACCACCGTGATGCGCGTGGACGACCGGCTCCGGGTGGCGCAGTCGCCGGCGCTGATGGGCGATCTCAAGGAGCTCCTCGGCCCGGCCTGCCTCGGCGCCTGACCCCCGCCAGGTCCGGCCTGCCCGGGCGCCCCTGCCCGCCAGGTCCGGCATGTCCGGCCGCCCTGCCGGGTGAGTCCGGCAGGTTCGGCCTGCTCGGGAGTGCAGGCCCGCCCGTGTGCGTCGGCACTGGCCGGGAGTGCCGGCCGGGCCGCGGGCGGCGGAGTTCGCCCAGGCGGGGCCGGTCGGGTGGGCAGACCTCGCCGTCGTGGGGCGCGAGCGGGTGCGGCAGGATCGCAGGGTGACCGAACTGTATTTCCAGACCGCCGCGGAGCTGGCGCACCTGATCGGGACGAGGCAGGTCAGCGCGGTCGAGGTGCTGCAGGCACACCTCGACCGCATCGAGCGGGTCAATCCCCGGGTGAACGCGATCGTGACGCTGGCGGCCGAGCAGGCGATGGACGCCGCCAAGGCCGCCGACGACGCCACAGTCACCGGCACGGTCGCCGCCACCGGGCAGGCGCCGGGGCCTCTGCACGGGGTGCCGGTGGCGCACAAAGACCTGACGGACACCGCCGGGATCCGGACAACGTACGGATCGCCGCTCTTTTCCGGAAATATCCCGGAAAAGGATGACGTGATCGTTCAGCGGCTGAAGCAGGCCGGGGCGATCAGTGTGGGCAAGACCAACACGCCCGAGTTCGGCACCGGTTCGCACACGGTCAACGAGGTGTTCGGGGTGACCCGCAACCCCTACGACCTGTCGAAGTCCGCCGGCGGGAGCAGCGGCGGGGCGGCGGCGGCGCTGGCCTGCGGGATGGTGCCGCTCGCCGACGGCTCGGACATGGGCGGTTCGCTGCGCAACCCGGCCTCGTTCTGCAATGTGGTGGGCCTGCGGCCGACGCCCGGCCGGGTGCCGAGCCCGTCGGAGACCGCCGCCTGGTACACCCTGTCGGTGCAGGGACCGATGGCGCGGACGGTCGAGGACCTGACGCTGATGATGTCGGTCGTTTCGGGATTCGACCCGAGGTCCCCGTACTCGATCAAGGAGGACTTCGCCGCGGACCCAGAGGAGGGCGTGGCGGGGCTGCGCGTCGCGTGGAGTCCCGACCTGGGCGGGCTGCCGGTGGACGCAGACACCGCGGCGGTCACCGCGACGGCGCCCGGCGTGTTCGAGCGGCTCGGCGCCCGCGTCGAGCGGGTGGACCTCGACCTGGCCGAGGCCGAGGACGCCTTCCGCACCTACCGCGCCTGGTTCTACGCGCTGTCGTTCGGCGAGCTGGAGGGGCTCGGCGCCAACACCGCCTGGAACGTCGAGCAGGGCCGCAAGGTCACCGGCGCCGACCTGGCCAGGGCGGAGCAGGCGCGCAGCCGCCTCTACCAGCGGATGGCGGCCTTCTTCGACACCTACGACGTGCTGATCGCGCCGGTCAGCCAGGTGCCGCCGTTCCCCGTCGAGCACCCGTACGTCAGCGAGATCAACGGCGTCCGGCTCCCGGACTACCTGGCGTGGATGCGGTCGGCGTACTGGGTGAGCGTCCTGCACGCGCCGGCGGCGTCGGTCCCGGCGGGATTCACGCCGTCGGGGCTGCCCGTCGGGGTGCAGATCATCGGACGTCCGTTCGCCGACGCTCGCGTGCTGCGGGTGGCCGGCGCGTTCGAGCGGGCCACCCGGTTCGGCGGCCGCCGCCCGCCGCTCTAGTCACCCTCGCGCGCGGGCGGTGGATCTCCGATCCGGTACGGGTCCGCCGGCGCTCGCGGGTCGATCCCGTACGGCCTGCGCATGGGCGACTCGCGATAGCCGTGCATGCCTTCGAGCAGGCCGAACAGGCCCACCGCGAGTAGCGGCCAGGACACCAGGACGCCCTTGGCCGTCAGCCCGAGCGGCCCGGCGACAAGGGTGACGCCGGGCGCGGCCGACGCCTCGATCGTGGTGACGCCGAGCGTGAACGTGGTGCCTGCCCAGAGTGTCAGGAACGAGCCGAGCACCCCGCCGGCGCACAGGCCCAGCAGCGTCGGGAGCTGGCGGCGGCGGCTCAGGAACCAGGCCAGCGCGCCGCAGGCCAGCCCGAGCCCGCCGGTGATCGTGGCGAACCAGCCGTCGGCGGCGATCAGCGTCTGCGTGGAGGGGTCGGCGAGCACCGAAGCCTTCTCGGTGAGCTGGTAGGGCGGCCGGGGCGACAGGGCGGACCAGAGCAGCCCGGCCGGGATCCCCAGGGCGGCGAGTGAGAGAACGGTGATCGCGAATGCGCGAACTTCTCTCGCCACGCCACTCCCCTTCGCGTCTTGGTCCGAACCAGATCGATGGTATCTCCCGGTTAGGCTCACTTCGTGATTGAAGAGAAGGTCTGGCTCATCGAACCCTCCGGCCCCCTCCGAGGCGACGTCGTCGTGCGCGGGTCCAAGAACGGCGTGTCCAAGCACATGGTGGCCGCCATGCTGGGCAGCGGCGAGAGCAGCATCCACAACGCCCCCGAGGTGGGCGAGGTCGGCATCACCGCCGACATGCTGAGAGCGCTGGGCATCAACGTGGAGATCGGCCGGACGGAGATCCGCATCGAACAGGGCCCGGAGATCAGGCCACGCGTGCCTGACGCCTTCACCGGGCTGAACCGCATTCCGATCCTCATGCTCGGCCCGCTGCTGCACCTGGCGGGGGAGGCGTTCGTGCCGCTGGTGGGCGGCGACCCGATCGGCCGGCGGCCGGTCAACTTCCACGTCGAGGCTCTGCGCGCGATGGGCGCCGAGGTCGAGGTAGGCGACACCGGCATCTACGCCAAGGCCAAGCGGCTGAACGGCGCCCGGCTGGAGCTGCCGTACCCGAGCGTGGGCGCGACGGAGACGATCCTGATGTCGGCGGTGCTGGCCGAGGGCAAGACCGTGGTGAAGAACGCCGCGATGGAGCCCGAGGTGGTGGAGCTGGCGCTGTTCCTGCAGCGGATGGGCGCCAGGATCGAGCTGTCGCCCGACCGCAGGATCGTCATCGAGGGCGTCGAGCGGCTGCGCGGCGCGTCCACGTGGCTGGCGGGTGACCGCATCGAGGCGTTCTCCTACCTGGCCGCGGGCCTGATCACGGGCGGCGAGGTGCGGGTGCACGGCTGCCCGCAGGACCGGCTCGTCACCGCGATCACCACGCTGGCCAGGATGGGCGCCCAGTTCCAGATCAACGACGAGTATCTGTGCGCGACCGCCCCGCCCGAGGGCCTGCGCTCGGCTGCCGTGCAGACCGACACCCATCCCGGGTTCATGACCGACTGGCAGACGCCGCTGATGGTGCTGTTCACGCAGAGCCAGGGCATGTCCGTGCTGCACGAGACGGTCTTCGAGAATCGCCTGGTGTACGTGCCCGCGCTGCAGACCATGGGCTGCGAGATCGAGGTGTTCGACCAGTGCCTCGGAGGTCCGGCCTGCCGCTATCACGACACCAACGCCAGGCATTCGGCGGTGGTGCGGGGCGTGTCGCGGCTCAGGGGAGCCGATGTGACGCTGCCGGACATCAGGGCGGGGTTCTCCGCGGTGCTGGCCGCCGCGGTGGCCGACGGCCAGTCCACGCTGCGCGGGGTGCACCACATCGAACGCGGCTACCACCGGCCGTTCGAGCAGTTCGAGTCGCTTGGTCTGAACATCCGAAGAGGACGGTAAAGAGTTAAGAATGGGGCGTTTGCCGCTGATCTTCTAGTCGCAGATCATCTGCGTGACTGTGCTCAAATGCATCACCTGGCTGGGGGTGGCCGGGGCGCTCAGCGGGGTGCTGATGGCGGCGCTCGCCGCGCCGGTCGTCAGTGGGGCCGGGATCGCCACGAAGAACGCCGCGGACACCTTCATCGACCTGCCGTCCGCGCCCCGCGAGGAGCCTCTCTCGCAGGTCACGAGGCTGGTCGACATCCGAGGCCGGACGTTCGCCCAGTTCTATGAGGCGAACCGGACGGCGATCCCGCTGGCGCGGGTCGCGCCGGTGATGCGCAAGGCGATCGTGGCGATCGAGGACGCCCGCTTCTACGAGCACGGCGGGCTCGACGTGATCGGCACGCTGCGGGCACTGCTCACCAACACCCAGGCGGGCGGCATCAAGCAGGGCGGCTCCTCGCTCACCCAGCAGCTGGTGAAGAACATCCTGGTGGAGAGCGCGCGCACCGACGCCGAGCGGGACCGCGCCCGCGCGCCCAACCTGGCCCGCAAGATCAGCGAGCTGCGCCTGGCGCTGGCCCTGGAGCGGAAGTACCGCAAGGACGAGATCCTGGAGAAGTACCTGAACATCGCCTACTTCGGCGCCGGGGCGCACGGCGTCGAGGCGGCGGCCAGGCGGTTCTTCTCCACCACGGCCACCGACCTGACGCTGACCCAGGCGGCCACGCTGGCGGGCGCCGTACGGGCTCCGTACTCGACCGACCCCTCGCTGGGCGAGGCGCACCGGGCGCGGCTGAAGATGCGGCGCGACCTCGTGCTCGACCGGATGGCCGGACTGAACCTGATCTCGCAGTCGCAGGCGGCGCAGGCCAAGCGGAGCGCACTGGCCATCAGGCTGCGCCCCGAGCCCGGCGGCTGCTCCCAGAGCGAGCACCCGTACTTCTGCCTGTACGTGCACCGCGAGCTGATGACGAACCAGGTGTTCGGCAGCACGGCGGCGGTTCGGCAGTCGCGGATGACCCGGGGCGGCCTGGTGATCAGGACGAGCCTGGACCCGGTGGCGCAGGAGGCGGCCGAGCGGGCGATCCGGCAGCGGGTGGCCCCGGCGGACACCGAGGTGGCCGCGGAGGCCATGGTGGAGCCGGGCACGGGCTGGATCAGGGCGATGGCGGCGAGCAAGAGGTTCGGCCGCAACGCGAAGGACCGCAAGAACGGGCCGAGGACCACCTTCAACCTGGTCGCCGACGTGCGGCACGGCGGTGGCCAGGGCCTGCAGGCCGGCTCCACGTTCAAGGTCTTCACCCTGGCCACGGCACTGAAGCAGGGGTGGCGTTTCGGCCAGGGCTTCGACACGCCGGGCGCGCTGGTGCCGGCCGAGGGCTACCGCGACTGCTCGGGACGGCCGGTCAACGCCCCGGGGACGCAGATCCACAACGCCAGCGGTGAGGGCAAGGGCGGCCCGCACAGCATCGAGACCGGCACCTGGAAGTCGGTCAACATCTTCTACATGATGCTGGAGCGCAAGGTCGGCCTCTGCAACGTGGTCAAGACGGCCCGGGCGCTGGGCGTCGTGCGGGCCGACGGCCGGCCGCTGCGCGAGGTGCCCACCTTCACGCTCGGGGTGAACGAGATGGACCCGCTGACGGTGGCGGCCTCGTTCGCGACGTTCCCGGCCAGGGGCAGATACTGCCGCCCGCTCGCGATCGTGGAGATCGTCGGCAGGGACGGCCGGCGCACCCCCGTCTCACCCGCCTGCGACCAGGTCATCGAGCGGCAGGTGGCCGACGCGGTCAACCACGTGCTGTCGGGCGTGTTCGACAAGGGCACGATGCGGGGCCAGGATCCCGGCAGGCCGGCGGCCGGCAAGACGGGCACGAACAACGGCTACACCTCGGCCTGGTTCGCCGGTTACACGCCGCACCTGGCGGCGGCGGTCAGCGTCGGCGACATCCGGGGTTCCTACCGCCACCCGCTGACCGGGGTGCAGATCGGCGACGAGTACTACGGCTCCGTGCAGGGCGCCTCGCTGCCGGGGCCGATCTGGGTGGACTCCATGCGTGCGGCGCTGCGCCGTACGGAGCCCAAGGGCTTCCCCGGGCCGGACATGTCGCGCTTCGGCGGCGGGCACACGCCGGGGCTGGAGGAGGCCGAGGAGCGGGAGGCCAGGGAGGACGGCCGGGGGCGCCGCCGCGGGCACCGTACGTTCGCCAAGCGCCACCGCAACCTGTTCGACTGGCTGACGGGAGGTCCGAACAGCAGGCGCGGGCACCCGCACTTCAGGCGGGAGCACCCACGTGTACGGCGGGACCAGCCGCGTTTCAGGCGCGAGCAGCCACGCGTACGGCGGGAGCAGCCGCACTACAGGCGGGAGCAGCCGCGCGCGCGGTGGGAGCCGCCCCGGATGAGGCGGGAGCATCCGCGCGCCAGGCGGCACCGCCACCGGTGAGCGGTCAGCCGGGCTTGCCGATGGGTGCGGTGACGGCCCTGGTCAGCTCGATGAGGTTGGCGGGCGCGGTCTCGATCTGCAGGCCGCGCTTGCCGGCCGAGAAGTAGATCGTGCCGAACTCCAGCGCCGAGGAGTCGACCACGGTCGGCAGCGGCTTGCGCTGCCCGAGCGGGCTGATCCCGCCGACCACGTAGCCGGTGACCCGCTCCACCTTGGGAGCCTCCGCCATGGCGGCCCGCTTGCTCCCCAGCGCCGACGCGAGCGCCTTGAGGTCGAGCTTGCCCGACACCGGCACCACGGCGACCGCGAGTCCGCTCTCCACCTCCGCCACGAGGGTCTTGAAGATCCGCTCGTACGGCACGCCGAGCGCGTCGGCGGCCTCCTCGCCATAGGCCTGCGCGGCGGCGTCGTGCTCGTAGGGATGCAGCGTGAACGCCACGTCGGCCCTGTCCAGCGCGGCGGTGGCGGGGGTGCCGCCGCCCTTGGTCTTCTTGCTCACGGAATCCCAGTGTAGCGAATCTACAATGTAAAGGCCCGGCCGGGGGTGTACCCCAGCGCCCGCCGGAAGACGTCGATGAAGGCGCTGGCGGAGGCCCAGCCGCAGCGGTGCGCGACGGCGGTCACGCTCGCGCCGTCGGCGAGCAGCAGCAGCGCGTGGTGCAACCGGAGCTGCGTGCGCCACTGCGGGAAGGTCATGCCGAGCTCGGTGCGGCAGAGCCGGGCGAGCGTGCGGTCGCTGGTGCCGGCCTGGGCGGCGAGCCGCGCGAGGGTGCGGCTGTCGGCCGGATCGTCGCGCAGCGCCGCGCAGACGGCCGCCAGCCGGGGGTCGCTGGGGGTCGGCAGGTGGAACGGCTGCTCGGGGGCGCGGCAGAGCCGGTCGAGCAGGACTGCGAGCAGCCTGTCCCGCTCCTCGCCGCTGTCGCCGGGGTCCGTCGTGTAGGCGATGATCAGCTCGCGCAGCAGCGGCCCGACGGCGAGCACGGCGGGCCTGGCCAGGCCGAGCGGGTTGCCGGTGAGTCCGATCAGGCGCAGGTCGGTGCTGCCGTGCGCGCGGTGCTCGTGCACGGTGCCCGCCGGGATCCAGATCGCCCGGTTGGCCGGGGCCACCCACGTGCCGGCGCCGGTCGTGACCGACAGCACGCCGCGGCAGGCGTAGACGATCTGGGGGGTGTCGTGCCGGTGGGCGTCGATGCCGCCGCCCGGCGCCAGCGGTCGGCTGCCGGTAGGCGCCTCCGGCATATGGCGGATTTCCATGATGGATTGGCATTTTATCGGAAGCGAGCCAGGTCCGGCTGGGCGACGATCGGTACGTGAAGGTGAACAGGATCGCGATCCTCGCCGCGGGGCACGCCTGCGTCGACGTCTATCAGGGGGCGGTGCCGGCGCTGGTGCCCTTCCTGGTGATGGAGCGGGGTTACGGCTACGTGGCAGCCTCGGGGGTGGTGCTGGCCGCCACGCTGCTGTCGTCGGTCGTGCAGCCCGTCTTCGGGGCGCTGACCGACCGGTGGCGGATGCCGTGGCTCATCCCGGTCAGCATGACCACGGCCGGGCTCGGGGTGGCGCTCAGCGGGGTGGCGGGTTCGTACGCGCTGACCTGGCTGGCCGTGGCGCTGTCGGGGCTGGGCGTCGCCGCCTACCATCCGGAGTCGGCGCGCCTGGCCAGGATCGCCAGCGAGGGCAGCCACGTGCGGATGAGCTGGTTCTCCCTCGGCGGGACGCTGGGGTTCGCCTCGGCGCCGGTCATCGTCACGCCGCTGCTGTCGGCCGGCGGGCTGGGCGCCTCCCCGTACCTGGTGGTTCCCGCGGTTGCGGGCGCGCTGCTGACGCTCGTCGTGATGCGTTCCCTGGCCGGGCGCGGTCGGGCCGGCGGCGCGTCGGCGCCGTCCACCGGCCGCGACGACTGGCCGGCGTTCGCGCGGCTGTCGCTGGTGATCGTCTTCCGGTCGGTGGTGTACGTCGGGCTGAGCGCGTTCGTCGCGCTGTATCTCGGCGGTGGGGCGGCAGGTGCGGTGGCGCTGTTCGTGCTGTTCGCCGGTGGCGCCGTGGGGACGGTGCTGGGTGGCAGGCTGGCGGCCCGCTGGGGCCGGGTGCGCACGATGCGGCTGTCGTACGCGGCCGCCATCCCGGCCGTCGCGGGGGTGGTGCTGGTGCCGGGTTCCGGGCCGTGGGTGTACGTCTTCGTCGCGGCGGCGTCGATCACCCTGTACGCGCCGTTCTCGTTGCACGTGACGCTGGGGCAGGACTTCCTGCCGCGCCGGGTTGGCACGGCCAGCGGCGTCACGCTGGGGCTGGCGGTGAGCGTGGGCGGGCTGGTGAGCCCGCTGGTGGGGGCGGTGGCGGAGGCGGCAACGCTGCGGGTGGCGCTGGCGTGCCTGGTGCCGTTCCCGGTGCTGGCCTGGCTGCTCGCCCGGACGCTGACCGAGCCGGCGCAGCCTGATCCGGCCGAGGTGGGGGCGCGACGGGGGTGACGGCTCAGCCGGCGGCCGAGGCCCCGCCCTCGCCGCCGATGGCGCGTACCTCGCGGGGGTCGCGGTCGGGACGCAGGCCGCGCCAGGAGGGGTGCCGCAGCCGGCGGTCGCCGGTCATCTCGGCGTAGCGCACCTCGCCCACCATGACTGGTTCGACCCAGTGCGCGTCGCGGGCGTGCTCGCGCGGCACCGGCTCGTCGAAGGGGGGATCGGGGCGTTGCAGCGGGGCCAGCCGCTGGTACAGGTCCCGGAGCATGGCCTGGGTGAAGCCGGTGCCGACGTGGCCGATGTAGAGGAGCCGGCCGCCGTCGTCGTAGGAGCCGAGCAGCAGCGAGCCGATCGTCCCGGAGCGGCGTCCGGTGCCGGGCTTCCAGCCGCCGATGACCACCTCGACGGCGCTGAAGTTCTTGACCTTGGTCCACTCGGAGGTGCGCCTGCCGGGCCTGTAGGGGGAGGTCATCCGCTTGCACACGATGCCTTCCAGGCCGAGCTGCCGGGAGGAGGCGAAGGCGTCCTCGGCGTGGTCGTGGAACCACACGGGAACCTGCCAGCGGAAGCCGGGCATGAAGGTGCCTTCGAGCAGTTCGCGCCGCTCGGTGTAGGGGAGCGCGATCCTGCTGCCGGTCTCCAGGTGCAGGATGTCGAAGGCCATGAAGGTCACCGGCACGGTCCGGGCCAGCTCGGCGACGCTGACCGGGTTGCGCTGGTGCATGCGCGGCTGGAGGGCCCCGAAGCTGGGGCGCCCGGCCTCGTCGAAGGCCACGATCTCGCCGTCGATGACGGCCGGGCGGCGGCCGGTGGCGCCCGCCATGAGCCGCAGCTCCGGGTAGGCGGCGGTGACGTCCTTGCCGTTGCGTGACATGAGCCGCACCTCGCCGTCGGCGAGGTAGGCGATGGCGCGCACGCCGTCCCATTTCATCTCGACGGCCCATTCGTCCTCGTGCGTGGACGGCAGGGGGCCAAGCTGGGCCAGCATCGGCGCGTAGGTCGGCAGCGACGCCATGCACGCTGCCATACCCAGCCTCGCGGGCGCGCAGTGAGGGGCAGGGGTCTACAAATAGTCAAGGCGCCTGACAAGGCGGCGCGGGGGCGTCAGCTCGCCAGGGACTCGCCGTCCAGCGGCTGTTCGACGAGCTGGGCCAGGTCGACCCCGTGCTGTCCGAGCTCGTCGACGGAGGCGCAGTATCCCTGGAGGTAGGTGCGCCCGTTGACGAGGTGCGACACGCGCAGCAGCGGACGGTCGTCGAGCATGATCGCTTCTACCACGATGCCGTTCGGGCCGCGCCAGACTCCCATGTGCTAATAGTACGAGGTCGGACATAAAGGGCAAGTGATTACAAAGCGCATGCCAACTTTTTCTGTCCGCGACGCGCCGGAACACGGAAAGGCCGAGGAGGACCTCCGCGCGTCAACCGGATCCGTGTCACGCCACGCCGCTGTCCGGATGATGGACAGAACGGGATTCAGGGGTTGGACTCCGTAAACTGTGGGGGTGATTTCCCGTATCGACATGCGCGGTTCCCTTCCGGCGAACCTGCGCGACGTGCTGCCCCGCGCCGAACTCGACGTCGAGGCCGCCCTGGAGAAGGTGCGGCCCATCTGCGAGGACGTGCGCCATCGCGGGGCGGCAGCCGTACGGGAGCTGACCGCCAGGTTCGACGGTGTCGAGGTCGACAGCACGCGCGTGCCCGCCGAGGCGATCACCAGAGCCCTGGAGGAGCTGGACCCGCGGGTCCGGGCCGCGCTCGAGGAGTCGATCAGGCGGACCAGGCTGGTCCACCGCGACCAGCGCCGGGCCGACGTCACCACACAGGTCGTGCCCGGCGGCACCGTGACGGAGCGGTGGGTGCCGGTCGACCGCGTGGGCCTCTACGTCCCGGGCGGCCGCGCCGTCTACCCCTCCAGCGTGGTGATGAACGTGGTGCCCGCCCAGGAGGCCGGCGTGCCTTCGCTGGCCGTGACCAGCCCGCCGCAGAAGGAGCACGGCGGGCTGCCGCACCCGGCGATCCTCGCCGCGTGCGCGCTGCTCGGCGTCGACGAGGTCTACTCGGTCGGCGGCGCCCAGGCCGTGGCCATGTTCGCCTACGGCACCGAGGAGTGCGCGCCCGCGACCATGGTCACCGGCCCCGGCAACATCTGGGTGGCCGCGGCCAAGCGGCTGCTCAAGGGGCGCATCGGCATCGACAGCGAGGCGGGCCCGACGGAGATCGCGATCCTGGCCGACCACACCGCCGACCCGGTGCACGTGGCCGCCGACCTGATCAGCCAGGCCGAGCACGACGTGATCGCCGCGGCCGTGCTCGTCACCGACAGCGTCGAGCTGGCCGAGGCCGTCGAGAAGGAGCTGCCGGGCCAGGTGTCGGCGACCAGGCACTCCGAGAGGATCGCCGAGGCCCTCGGCGGGCGCCAGTCCGCCATCGTGCTGGTCGACGGCGTCGAGGAGGGCATCAGGGTGGTCGACGCCTATGCCGCCGAACACCTGGAGATCCACACCGAGGGCGCCGCCGCGGTGGCCGCCCGGATCCGCAACGCCGGGGCGATCTTCGTCGGCCCCTACGCGCCCGTCTCGCTCGGCGACTACCTCGCCGGCTCCAACCACGTGCTGCCCACCGGCGGCTGCGCCTGCCACTCCAGCGGCCTGTCGGTGCAGTCCTTCCTGCGCGGCATCCACGTCGTCGACTACACCCGCGAGGCCCTGGCGGAGGCGGCAGCCCACGTGTCCGTCCTGGCCGACGCCGAAGACCTTCCCGCCCACGGCGCGGCAGTCCGCGCCCGCTTCGACTGGCAGGTGCCCTCGTGAACCTCGACGACCTGCCCATCCGCGACGACCTGCGGGGACAGAAGCCCTACGGCGCGCCGCAGATCGACGTCCCGGTCCGGCTCAACACCAACGAGAACCCCTATCCGCCCTCCCCGGAGCTGATCGCCGACCTGGCCGAGGAGGTCCGCCGCACCGCGGGCGACCTCAACCGCTATCCCGACAGGGACGCGGTGGAGCTGCGCGAGGGCCTGGCGGCCTACCTGGGGCACGACCTGGTCAAGGACCAGGTGTGGGCGGCCAACGGCTCCAACGAGGTCATCCAGCAGATCCTTCAGGCCTTCGGCGGCCACGGCCGCACCGCCCTGGGATTCGAGCCCTCCTACTCCATGCACCCGATCATCACCACCGGCACCAACACCGAGTGGATCAGGGCGGTCCGGGAGGAGGACTTCTCGCTCGACCCCGGCAAGGCCCTCGCGGCCATCGGCGAGCACCGGCCTGACATCGTCTTCCTGGCCTCCCCCAACAACCCGACCGGCACCGCCCAGCCGCTGTCGACGATCGAGGCGATCCTCGACGCCGCCCCCGGCATGGTCGTGGTGGACGAGGCCTACGCCGAGTTCGCCAGGCAGGGCACGCCCTCGGCGCTCACCCTGCTGCCGCGCCACCCGCGCCTGATCGTCACGCGGACGATGTCCAAGGCGTTCGCGATGGCCGGCACCAGGCTCGGCTACCTGGCCGCGCACCCGGCCGTGGTGCAGGCGCTGCTGCTGGTGCGGCTGCCCTATCACCTGTCGTCGCTCACCCAGACGGCCGCGCGCGTGGCGCTTCGGCACCGCGAGGAGCTGCTGGGCACGGTCGACACGCTGCGCCGCGAGCGCGACGACACGGTCGCCTGGCTGCGGGGCAAGGGATTGACGGTCGCCGACTCCGACGCGAACTTCGTACTGTTCGGACGCTTTCCCGACCGGCGCGCGATCTGGGAAGGCCTGCTGGCGGGGGGAGTGCTCATCCGCGAGGTCGGGCCGCCACAATGGCTGCGTGTGTCGATCGGCACCGGCGAGGAGATGGCGGCGTTCCGCGCCGCGCTGGAGGGGGTTCTGTGAGTCGCGTAGGGCGCGTCGAGCGTACGACGAAGGAGACGTCTGTCCTGGTCGAGGTGGGTCTCGACGGCACCGGCAGGGTGGAGGTGTCGACCGGGGTGGGCTTCTTCGACCACATGCTGGCGCAGCTCGGCAAGCACGGGCTGTTCGACCTGACGGTCAAGACCGAGGGCGACCTGCACATCGACTCCCACCACACGATCGAGGACACCGCGCTCGCGCTGGGCGCCGCGTTCCGTGAGGCGCTGGGCGACAAGTCAGGCATCAGGCGGTTCGGCAACGCGTCATGCCCGCTGGACGAGTCGCTCGCCGAGGTGACCGTCGACCTGTCGGGCCGGCCCTATCTCGTGCACACCGAGCCCGAGGGCATGGCGCCGATGATCGGCCCCGACTACGACACGACGATGACCCGGCACATCCTGGAGTCGTTCGTCGCCCAGGCGGCGATCTGCCTGCACGTGCGCGTTCCCTACGGCCGCAACGCCCACCACATCGTGGAGGCCCAGTTCAAGGCGCTGGCCAGGGCGCTGCGCGCGGCCTCGGAGCTCGACCCGCGGTCGACGGGTGTGCCGAGCACCAAGGGTGTCCTGTGACCGAGAGCACGATCGCCATCGTGATGGTGTTCCTCGGGCTGTTCCTCGCGGGCGGCGTGTTCTCGCTGGCCAAGCAGGGACTCAAGATCGGCGCCGTGGTGTGCGGCGTCGGCGCGGTGGCCGCGTTGACGGCGGGGGTGTTGTGGTGGTGAAGAACGTCGTCGTGCTGGACTACGGCTCCGGCAACCTGCGCTCGGCCGAGCGCGCCCTGGCGCGGGTCGGGGCCGAGGTGACCGTCACGGCCGACTTCGACGCGGCGCTCGAGTGCGACGGGCTGGTCGTGCCGGGCGTGGGCGCGTTCGAGGCGTGCATGAACGGTCTCAGGGGCGTCCAGGGCGAGCAGATCATCGGCAGGAGGCTGGCCGGTGGCCGGCCGGTGCTGGGCATCTGCGTCGGCATGCAGATCCTGTTCACCCGCGGTGTCGAGCACGGCGTGGAGACCGAGGGCTGCGGCGAGTGGCCGGGCACGGTCGAGCGGCTGGAGGCCCCGGTGCTGCCGCACATGGGCTGGAACACCGTCAAGGCGCCGGCGGGCAGCGTGCTGTTCGCCGGGATGGACGCCGCCACCCGCTTCTACTTCGTGCACTCCTACGGCGTGCGCGAGTGGGAGTTGCGGCCCGGCGACGGTTTCGCCGAGCCGGTGGTCACCTGGGCCGAGCACGGCGTCCCGTTCGTGGCCGCCGTCGAGAACGGCCCGCTCATGGCGACCCAGTTCCACCCGGAGAAGTCGGGTGACGCCGGGGCCGCACTGCTGGAAAACTGGCTCGGCACCGTTGAGTAAGGAGCGGGCGCGCCGCCGCGCCGAGCGCGAGGCGGAGCGTGCGCAGGCCATCCGGCGCAATGTGGAGCGCCAGGCGCGCCGGGCGCGCCGCCGTGCCCTCATCATCCGCCTGACTCCGCGCCGGGTGCGCGTCGCCCGGCAGGGGGGCGTGCTCGCCCGCCGCCAGCGTGCCCAGAACGCGGCCGTCGCGCTGGCCTTCCTGATCATCCAGGCGCTCGCCTGGCTGATCTGGGGGTCGCCGCTGCTGAGTTTCGGTGTGCTGATCTTCTCTCTGTTGCTCATCCCTGTTCTCGTGACTCTCGCTTTCGACCGGAGGACCTGATGTCGCTCGTATTGCTTCCCGCCGTCGACGTGGCGGACGGCCAGGCCGTGCGCCTCGTCCAAGGTGAGGCCGGGACGGAAACCGGCTTCGGTGAGCCGCTCGCCGCCGCGCTGGCCTGGCAGGAGGCGGGCGCGGAGTGGATCCATCTGGTCGACCTGGACGCCGCCTTCGGGCGCGGCTCCAACCGCGAACTGATCACCGGCCTGATCGGCAAGCTGGACGTGAACGTGGAGCTGTCGGGCGGCATCCGCGACGACGCCTCCCTGGCCGCGGCGCTCGCCACCGGCTGCCGCCGCGTCAACATCGGCACGGCCGCCCTGGAGAATCCCGAATGGTGCCGCAGGATCATCGCCGAGCACGGTGACAAGATCGCGGTCGGCCTGGACGTACGCGGCACCACGCTGGCGGCGCGCGGCTGGACCGAGGACGGCGGCGACCTGTGGGAGGTGCTGGACCGGCTGGAGGCCGACGGCTGCCCCCGCTACGTGGTCACCGACGTCACCAAGGACGGCACCCTGCGCGGCCCCAATCTGGACCTCCTGCGGCAGGTGTGCGCCCGCACCGACAGGCCGGTCGTCGCCAGCGGCGGCGTTTCCAGCCTCGATGACCTGGTCGCACTCGCTTCTCTCGTGCCCGACGGCGTGGAAGGAGCCATCGTGGGAAGGGCCCTGTACGCCCGAGCTTTCACGCTGGAGAGCGCGCTGGCCGCAGTAAGCGCTTAGATGTCGGGAGGGGGCGTGATGGGCAGCATGAGCATGGAAAGCACCGGAATGAGGGTGTTTTCAGGCGGAATCTGGGAGGAGAAGTACGGCTATGCCCGCGCGGTGGTCGTGGGCGAGCGGGTCATCGTCTCCGGCTGCACCGCGGCCGTCGACGGCGAGGTCAGGCACGTCGGCGACGCCTACCTGCAGAGCCTGACGGCGATGGACATCGCCCTGAAAGCCGTCACGATGGGCGGGCTGACCCGCGAGGACGTCGTCATGGTCCGCTACTACGTGGTCGAGCACCGGCACTTCGACCTGGCGGGCCAGGCCATCGCCGAGGTGTTCGGCGACGTGCGGCCCGCCTGCACGGGCGTGCGGGTGGCCGGGCTGGTGGATCCGAGAATGCTGATCGAGATCGAGATCGAGGCAGTGCGAGCATGACCGTAGCCGTCAGGGTGATCCCCTGCCTGGACGTCGACGCCGGACGCGTGGTCAAGGGCGTCAACTTCGCCAACCTGCGTGACGCGGGCGACCCGGTCGAGCTGGCCAGGCGCTACGACGAGGAGGGGGCCGACGAGCTCACCTTCCTCGACATCACCGCGTCGTCCGGCGAGCGCGAGACCATGCTCGACGTGGTGCGCAGGACGGCCGAGCAGGTGTTCATCCCGCTCACCGTGGGCGGCGGCGTCCGCTCGGTGGACGACGTGAACCGGCTGCTGCGGGCGGGCGCCGACAAGGTGTCGCTCAACACGGCCGCCATCGCCAGGCCCGAGCTGCTCACCGAGGCGTCGCGGCGCTTCGGGGCGCAGTGCGTGGTGCTGTCGGTGGACGCGCGCCGGGCGCCGGGCACGCCGAGCGGTTTCGAGGTGACCACGCACGGTGGCCGCCGCGGCACCGGCATCGACGCCGTCGAATGGGCCGCCAGGGGCGAGGAGCTGGGCGCGGGCGAGATCCTGCTCAACTCGATGGACGGCGACGGCACCCTCGACGGCTACGACCTGGAGATGCTGCACGCGGTCCGGGCCGCGGTGCGGGTGCCGGTGATCGCGAGCGGCGGGGCGGGACGCCTGGAAGACTTCCCGCCCGCCGTCGCGGCCGGTGCCGACGCCGTCCTGGCGGCGAGCGTCTTCCACTTCGGCACGCTGAAGATCTCCGAGGTCAAGCGGACCCTGGCGATGGCGGGCCACCCGGTCCGCTAGGTCAGAAGACCCTCATGTGGTGGAAGAGCTCGTAAGAGGCGTCCTTGGCGGCGAACGCGGCCGCCTCGGAACGCTTCACCGCCAGATAGGCGCTGCGCCGCAGCGGGCCCAGCGCCTCCATGAGCAGCTCGTCGGCCTCCAGCGCATCGAGGGCCTCCTCCAGTGAGGACGGCAGGCGCGGATAGCGGCCTGGGCGCGTGTCGGGGTCGACGTCCACCGCCTCGCCGGGGTCGAGCTCGCGCTTGATGCCGTCCAGGCCGGCGTGGATGACCGCGCCGAGCGACAGGTAGGGGTTGGCCGAGGAGTCCGACGGCTTCAGCTCCAGGTTGGGCTCACCGCTGTCGCCCAGTGGCGAGCAGACACGCACCGCCGCCTCCCGGTTGTCCAGCCCGTGGACGGCGTAGGCGCCGGCCCAGCTCCTGGGCGTCAGCCGGCGGAAGCTGTTGACGCTGCCGCAGGTGAGGGCGGTCAGCGCGGGCAGGTGGGCGAGCAGCCCGCCGACGAACCAATCGCGTACCTCGCTGTCGCCGCCGAAGAGGTTACGGGATTCGCGCCACAGGGACAGGTGCAGGTGGGCGCCGTTGCCTGCCTGGTCGGCCAGCGGCTTGGGGGCCAATGAGGCCCACATGGACATGCGCATGGCCACGCCCCGGACGGTCTCCCGGTAGAGGACGTGGTTGTCGGCGGCGCGCAGCGCGGGCGCGTGCCGCACCGACACCTCCTGCTGGCCGGGCCCGAGCTCCGGGTGGCAGTGCTCGACCCGCAGGCCCTGGGTCTCCAGGGCGCGCATGAGCTTGATCGTGTAGTCGTGGGCGGTGTCGAAGCCGGTGCCGGCGTAGCACAGGGAGTCGTCGAGCGGCAGCAGCCGGTCAGGGCCGCCGCTCGGGTCCGGCAGGCGCCGGCCGAGCGTGAACTCCGGCTCGAACGCCGCCAGCAGTGTGTAGCCCTCGGCCGCCAGCGCGGCGATCGCGTCCTTGAGGAAGGTGCGCGAGCAGGCGGCCCAGGCGGAACCGTCGGGTAGGCGCAGATCCGAGAGCATCGCCGCGGCGCCCGGCGCGTGGGGGAGCGGGACGTAGGTGGAGGGGTCGGGAACGATGCGCACCTCGCCCACCGGACCCATGTCCTCGACCTCCTGGAGCTGGTCGAGCATGTTCATCGCCATCATGGCCACTGTGTGGCCGATGCCGGTGCCGAGCCGTTCGGCGAGCCGCGACCGGGATGCCGCCTTGCCGCGGATGACGCCTCCGTGGTCGGCGTACAGAAATCGGATCAGCTCAACCCCTTCGAGCTCGGCTCGCTCGAGGATGCGCCTGACGTTGGGGTCAGGCTGGTTGAGCTTGGTCGCGCCTGGACGATCTCTCATCCTGCCTGCGTAACATGACTTGGCAGTGCGGGGAAGCATCTGACGCAGACAGAACCACCGGTCAGGTCAGAACATTGGTAAAGAAGACAGCCAGCTGATTGGCTCCCTGGACGATTCCGTCGAACACTCCGGACACCGCGGCGGCCGCTTCGGCCGGCCGGGTGAACAGGTAGAAGACCACGAACGCGACGATCACGTACGTGATCACCTTCTTGACCTGCATGGGGGGCCTCCTGCAGTCCATTCCCAGCCGTATATACCCGGATCTGGGCGATCACTGGCATCTTCTATGAAGATGTTCATGATCCTAACCGGGGGGCTTGTTTCCTAGGCCATGGTACGGCGTGGAAACGCGCCGGGAGTGCCTTCTGGGACGGAGATTCGGCGGTCGGCCGGGGGCCTCGCGACGAGCGGTGATCGGATAGTGGATAGTTCTGCTTACTGATACCTGCCGATGGCCACCAGAGGGAGTTCCGAACGTGCGCATGGCCGACCTGAGCGCCGACGCAGGGGTGCCGGTCCCGACGATCAAGTACTACCTGCGCGAGGGACTGCTGCCCCCAGGCCGGCCGCTGAGCCGCAACCAGGCCGAATACGGTCCGGAGCACGTCAGGCGACTGAGACTGGTGCGAGCGCTCGCCGACTACGGCGGGCTCGGCATCGCCACCATCCGCGAGCTGATCCGGCACATGGAGGACCCCGGCGTCGCCAGGGGCGAGCTGCTGGGCGCGGCCCAGCAGACGGTCACGGCGCACCACGACGCGCGCCCCGGCGAGCACGTGCTGCAGGCCGGGGACCTGGTCGCCGGCCTGCTGGCCAGGAAGGGATGGGATGACCTCGCGGGCCACCCGGCCGGCCGGATCATGGTCGGCGTGGTCGCCAGTCTCCTGGAGCTGGGACTGGACGACGTCATCGAGGCGCTGGACGACTACGCCGCCGCCGCCGAGGCGGCCGCGGAGGTGGACCTGCGCGTGCTGGGCGACGCGACGGACCGGGAACGGGCCGTCGAGATCGTGGTGGTCGGCACGCTGCTCGGCGACACGCTGATGGCGGCCATGCGCCGTCTGGCACAGGCCCACACGTCGGAGAAGACCTACGAGGCGACGGGCTAGACGCCGAGCCTGGCGTTCTTCAGGCGGGCGATCGCGTCGGGGTCGCCCGCGAACTCCACCTTTGCGTGCGTCTGACGGCCGAAGCAGAACAGCAGCAGCTCGCCCGCGCCGCCGATCACCTCGACCTTGGGGCCCTCCTTGGCGCCGCCGAGCACCACGGCCCGCGATCCGCCGGCGCCGGGATGGTGCAGCACCACGCCGACCGGCGCCCGGCGCAGCATCACCTTGGCCATGGAGGACACGCGCTTCCAGATGAGCCGCTCGAAGTCGGCGGGCAGCTCGCGCGGCTCCCAGGAGGGCTGAGCGCGCCGCACGTCCTCGTGGTGGACGAAGAACTCCAGCGTGTTGACGGCCGCGTCGAGGGCCGGCAGCAGGCCGTAGACGCCGCCGGGCTTGCGGACCAGCCCGACCAGCTCGGGGAAGGGGTGCTTGGCCTTCAGGCGCCGCTGCACCGAGGCGGTGTGGCCGGCCAGCGGACGCAGCGCGATGCCCGGCATCGCGTCCGGCCTGCGCTCGCGAAGCACCAGGTGGGCGGCCAGGTCGGCGGTGTCCCAGCCCTCGCACAGGGTCGGGGCGCCGGGACCGAGCCGGTCGAACAGGTCGCACAGTGCGGCGCGTTCGCCACGAGCGTGAGTCACGTCCCAAAGCCTACCTGTGGGAATAAGCCAATGATCAGACGTGATAGGCACTATGTGAAATGTCGGGCTCTGGAAGGAAGATCAGCGAGTGGCGAATAAGGTCACCTCGGCCGTCATGCGTCAGGGGCTCGGTGTCCTTGGAGTGGCCGTTCGCACGGAGAAGGCGGTGTTCGCGCTGGCCGTCCTGGCCAGCGCGGTCTACGGAGGCATGACCGTGGCCTCCGCGTGGGCGCTCGGCTGGGCGACCGAGAACGTCATCCTGCCGGCGTTCAGCAAGGGTGAGACCGCGGCGGGCGCGCTCTGGACCGGCGTGTTACTGATCGTCGGCGCCGCGCTGCTCAAGTCCATCGGCGTGGCGGGCCGGCGGATCCTGGCCGGAGTCCTGCAGTTCCGCATGCAGGCCCGCTCCCGCCGCGACGTCACCAAGCAGTACCTGCGGCTCCCGCTGGCCTGGCACCAGCGGCACCCGACCGGGCAGCTGCTGTCGAACGCCAGCGCCGACGCCGAGGCGGCCTGGGCGCCGCTCGCGCCGCTGCCGATGGCCGTGGGCGTGATCGTCATGCTCTTCACCGCGGCGATCGCCATGCTGCTCACCGACCCGATGCTCGCCCTGGTGGGCTTCCTCATCTTCCCGGCGATCGCCGTGCTCAACCTGGTCTACCAGCGCAGGCTCAGCCCTCTCGCCACCCGAGCGCAGCAGCTGCGCGCAGAGGTCAGCGAGATCGCCCACGAGAGCTTCGACGGCGCGCTCGTCGTCAAGACGCTCGGCCGCGAGGACCTGGAGACCGAGCGCTTCCGGCGGCGCGCGCACGAGCTGCGCGACGCCAACATCGCCGTCGGCCGGGTGCGCGGCCTGTTCGACCCGATGCTGGAGGCGCTGCCCACGCTCGGCGTGCTCGCCGTCCTGGCCGTCGGGGCGCTGCGCCTGTCCACCGGCGCCATCGACTCCGGCCAGCTCGTGCAGGTCGCCTACCTGTTCACGCTGCTGTCGTTCCCGATTCGAGCGCTCGGCTGGGTGCTGGCCGAGCTGCCGCGCAGCGTCGTCGGCTGGAGCCGGGTTCAGGCCGTGCTGGATGCCGAGGGCTCCATGGTCTACGGCGAGGAGGCTCCGTCCGGCGACGAGCCCGCCGCGCTGGCGGTCTCGGGCGTTTCCTACTCCTACGGCGAGACCGAGGTGCTGCACGACGTCACCTTCGACCTGCCGGCCGGCCGCACCGTCGCCCTCGTCGGCCCCACCGGCTCCGGCAAGTCCACCCTTGTCCAGCTCCTGGTCCGGCTCGTCGATCCCGACTCCGGCCGGGTGCTGCTCGACGGCGTGGACCTGCGCGAGCTCGGCTACGGCAAGCTCGCCGCGGCCGTGTCGCTGGTGCCGCAGCAGACGTTCCTGTTCGACGACACCGTGCGCGGCAACGTCGCCCTCGACCTGCCCATGCACGACGAGCAGGTGTGGGCCGCGCTCCGGGTGGCGCAGGCCGACGGCTTCGTGAGCCGGCTCGGCTCCGCGCTGGACACCCGCGTGGGGGAGCGCGGCACCTCGCTGTCGGGCGGCCAGCGCCAGCGCCTCGCGCTGGCCCGCGCGATCGCCCGCCGCCCCCGGCTGCTGATACTCGACGACGCCACCTCCAGCGTGGACCCGCAGGTCGAGGCCAAGATCCTGTACGGCCTTCGAGACCGGGCGGAGGCGTCGACCGTGGTGGTCGTCGCCTACCGGCTGGCCACGATCGCGCTCGCCGACGAGGTCGTCTTCCTGGACAGGGGGCGGGTGAGCGATCGCGGCACCCACAAGGAACTGCTGGAGCGCTGCCCCGGCTACCGCAACCTGGTGACGGCCTACGAACGTGAGGAGGCCGAGCGCGCCGCGCTCGCCGCCGAAGCCGCTCTCGGACTGGAAGAGGAAGAGGTCGGCGCATGAGCGTGGAGACCGCACCGGAGCAGCAGGGCATCGGCGCCGGCGCCGGCGGCTCGGCCTGGGCCACCGTCCGCCGGGGCCTGTCGCTGACGCCCGAGTTCCGCAAGGGCCTGATGGTCACGCTCGCGCTGGCGGTCGTCGCCACCATCGGCAAGATCATCGTGCCGATCGCGGTGCAGCAGACGATCGACACCGGGATCAGCAACGGCACCCCCGACCTGCCGTACGTCACCCGCGCGGTGGCGCTGTGCGCCGCGGCGGTGGTCCTGACCGCGCTCGCCGGCTACCTCATGAACGTGCGCCTGTACAAGGCCACCGAGTCCTCTCTGGCCACGCTCCGGGTGCGCGGCTTCCGGCACGTGCACGACCTGTCGGTGCTGACCCAGAACACCGAGCGCCGCGGCGCCCTCGTCTCCCGGGTCACCAACGACATCGACCAGATCAGCACGTTCATGCAGTGGGGCGGGCTGATGATCATCGTGTCGTTCGGCCAGCTCATCGTGGCCAGCGTGCTGATGCTCGTCTACTCCTGGCAGCTCACACTGCTCGTCTGGGTCTGCTTCATCCCGCTCATGATCACCCTGCCGCGCTTTCAGCGCTGGCTCTCGCGGGCCTTCACCACGGTCCGCGAACGCACCGGCGACATGCTCGCCGCCGTCAGCGAGTCGGTCGTGGGCGCCGCCGTCATCAGGGCGTACGCCACCGAGCGGCGCACCGCCGAGCGCATCGACAAGGCCGTGAACGCCAACAGGGCCGCCCAGATCAAGGCGCAGACCATCATCGGGTTCGTCTTCCCGCTGACCGAGATCGTGGCCGCCGTGGCCATCGCCGGGATCGTCCTGCTCGGCGTCAGGCTGGGGCTGTCCGGCGACATCACGGCCGGGCGGCTGATCGCGTTCCTGTTCCTCATCACGCTGTTCGTCGCGCCGCTGCAGACCGCCACCGAGGTGCTGAACGAGGCCCAGAACGCGGTCGCCGGATGGCGGCGCGTCCTCGGCGTGATCGACACCCCGGCCGACGTGGCCGACCCCGGCGACGAAGGCGTGGAGCTGCCTCGCGGCCCCATCTCGGTGGCGTTCGAAGAGGTGCACTTCTCCTACCCCGGCGGCCCGCCCGTGCTGAGCGAGGTGTCGGTGGAGATCCCGCCGCGCTCGCGCATCGCGGTCGTGGGCGAGACCGGGTCGGGCAAGACCACCTTCGCCAAGCTGCTCACCCGGCTCATGGACCCGGCCGGCGGGCGGGTCACCGTCGACGGCCACGACCTGCGCGCCATCCGCTTCTCCTCGTTGCGCGAGCGCATCGTGATGGTGCCCCAGGACGGCTTCCTGTTCGACGGCACGCTGGAGGCGAACATCCGATACGGCAAGCCGGCGGCCACCCGCGAGGAGATCCTGCTCGGGCTGACCGAGCTGGGCCTGGCCGACTGGCTCGAAGGCCTGCCCGCGGGCCTCGACACCCCGGTCGGCCAGCGCGGGGAGTCGCTTTCGGCGGGTGAGCGGCAGCTCGTCGCACTGGCCCGCGCCTACCTGGCCGACCCCGACCTGCTGCTGCTGGACGAGGCCACCTCGGCGGTCGACCCGGCGACGGAGGTTCGCCTGGCCCGCGCCCTGGAGGGCGTCACGCGGGGCCGAACCGCCGTCTCCATCGCCCACCGGCTGTCCACGGCCGAGAACGCCGACGAAGTGCTGGTGTTCGACGCGGGCCGCCTCGTCCAGCGGGGGCCGCACGCCGATCTGGTCGCCGAGCCGGGCGTGTACGCCGACATGCACGCCTCCTGGGTGTCGGCCGCCCACTCCTGACGGCTCACGCGTGGTGAGCGCGGACTCCGTACACCCCGGTGTGCGCGCTCACCTCGCGGCGGCGAAGCTCACGCGGGTGCCGCCGGGGCCCGACACGATCGTGAGATGGTCGCACAGCAGGCGGGTCAGCCACAGCCCCCTGCCGCCCGCCTCGAACCCGGACGGCGGCGGGGTGGCGCTGCTCCAGCCGCGCGGCAGGCCGGGGCCGTCGTCGGCGACCTCGCACCACAGCCGGCCCTGCTGCCACCACATCCGCAGCCGCCCGCCGCCTCCGCCGTGCAGGACGGCGTTGGTGGTGATCTCGTTGACCGCGACCACGAAGTCCTCCAGGCGCCGGCCGGTCAGCCCCTCGCTGGAGGCACGCTCGCTGACGGTCCTGCGCAGCACCGTGATGCGTCCCTGCGCGAAACTCGCGCAGAGCACCTGCCTACACATCGCCCACCGGGCGGACGGTGATGACGTCGTCCGCCTTGATCAGATGGAGCAGCCTGGCCACCGGCTCGCCGCACACCAGCACCGTCCGGCCGGACGGCCTGGCGGTGGCCAGCGCCACCAGGAGCTGGGCCGAGCCCGCGTCGATGAAGTCGAGCCCGGCGGCGTCGATCACCACCTCGCCTGCCTCGGCCCGCAGTGGCGACAGGACCGAGGCGAAGGCCTGCCGGTTGGTCAGGTCGACGTCGCCCCACAGGCGCAGGCCGGCGGGGCCGCGGGTGGAGATGTAGCGGAGCACCGCCTGCTCGGGCGAGATCGGGTGCACGCCGGCGGCCCTGTCGATGGCCTCCCTGGCGAACAGCGCCCGGTCGTACTGGCAGACCGCGGCCAGCCACCGCTGCCCGAACAGCGCGTTGGTGGCAGCCTCGAACGCGATCTGCCCCGGCGGGTCGTGCACTCCCCAGGAGGCGTCGACCATCGCGTAGAGCCCGTGGCGGCCCTGCGCCCGCGCCTGCTCGCCCGCCGCGGTCAGGCCGCTCAGCGCCCGGCCGGGATCCAGGCGGCCGTCGGTGATGTGGGTCCCGGCGCTGTCGCGGATCTCGACCTGGCCCGCCGACTCGGCGCCGGCGAACCCCGGCACCAGCGGCGCCAGCCATTCGCGGGTCCGCTCGGGGGAGTCGGTGTGCGTGATGATCAGCACCTTGGCGCGCCTGCGCAGGCCGTTCAGAGTGAACAGCCTGGTCGCCGCCATCCGCTCCCGCTCGCCGTCGATCGGCAGGCAGACATGATCGCCGAGGTCGGGGTCCAGGGCGGAGCCCGCGGCAGGTGGCACGATGGCGCCCTCCTTACCATCCGTTGCCGAGAAGCTACCCTTCGGAGCATTATCACGTTACGCGTTCTGTGTAAAACGCACGGTGACAGATCGGTGAAAGGTGTAGCTTCGTTCCTGGCCCGCCTTTTGGCAGGGGCGTGAGGAGCATGGCGTGGATGTGCTGCAGATGACGCGTCGGCGGCATGGCGAGCTGGTGGTGGTCAGCCTCGCCGGGGAGGTCGACGCGGACAATGTGTCCAAGGTGCGCGAATGCCTGGACGAGGCGGTGGAGACGCACGGACCGCGTCTCGTCGTCGACCTGAGCAGGCTCACCTTCATCGACACGACCGGGCTGGGCGTGCTGGTGCGGCAGTTGGCCAGCCTGCGCGACCGCGACGGCACCATGGCGCTCGTCGCGCCCGACGGGCAGGTGCTGCGGAGGCTGCGCAGGACCAACCTCGCGCCGCTGTTCCCGATCTACGACACGCTGTCCCAGGCGCTCGCCTAGCGGCACCGCCGCTGCCGGACCGCTCGGCCGGCCTGGTTGAATGACGGCATGTCCCTAGACCCCAGGATCGCCGCGCGGCTCAAGCGCAACGGCGACGGGCTGGTGCCCGCCATCGTCCAGCAGCATGACACCGGCGAGGTGCTCATGCTCGCCTGGATGGACGACGAGGCGCTGCATCGCACCCTCACCACGGGCCGGGCCACCTACTGGTCGCGAAGCCGCGGCGAATACTGGGTGAAGGGCGACACCTCAGGAAACGTGCAGCACGTCAAGGCCGTCGCGCTCGACTGCGACGGCGACACCGTGCTGCTCAAGGTGGACCAGGTGGGCGCCGCCTGTCACACGGGCGACCGCACCTGCTTCGACGCCGACCCGCTGGCGGCGGTCCAGGGCGGCGTCACGGCCGGGCGCGCGGAGCACTAGATGGACCCGGAGGGTGGCACGGCGGTTGGCGCGGCGGTTGGCACCGCACGGCGGCGCGAGCTGTGGACCTGGCTGGCCGTAACCGCGGCAGGCTGCCTGCTCGTGCTGCTCGCCGCGGGCCGCGCCTGGGCCGCGAACGTCCGCGAGGCGGGCGCGTCCACCGGCCTGGCCGAGGTGATCCCCCCGACGGGAGGCGACCTCAGCCCCGTGCTGACGCCGCTCGCGCTGGCCGGCCTGGCCGGGGTGGTGGCGGTGCTGGCGACCGGGGGCGCCGGTCGTCGCGTCATCGGGGCCCTGCTGGCGCTGTGCGGGCTGGCCGCGGCGCTCGGCACGTGGAGCGCGACCGGCCAGGCCGGTGTGCGGACCTGGCTGCGCGAGCACAACGTGCTCGGGACCGCCGTCCTGACCTGGGACTCCGTCGTGCTCTGGCCGGTGGTGGCCGGGCTCGGCGCGGCGCTCATGCTCGCGGGCGGCGTGGCCGTGGTCGTGCGGGGCGGCAGGTGGGCGGGCATGTCGGATCGGTATGAGCGGACCCCCGGCCAGGCGCGGCCGGAGGCGGCCGACGATCGGGCCCTGTGGGATGCGCTCGACCGAGGAGACGACCCCACCGAATCGCGCTAGGTTGGCGCGTATTACGAAATTCCCACGGTCTGCACTCGTGCCGGTTCTGCAAACGTTCGATCAATAAGCTTGCCGCTGCGAGTAACGAACAATGAGGAGCCAAGCGCATGAGCTACGGGGACCAGGGCGAGAACGGCGGCTACGGAGCCCAGCCGCCTGGCGGCGGATACGGCCAGCAGCCGTCGAGCGGCGGTGGGGGTTACGGTCAGCAACCGCAGAGCGGTGGCGGCTATGGCCAGCAGCCGCCCAGCGGTGGCGGCGGGTACGGCCAGCAGCAGCCCGGAGGCTACGGCCAGCAGCCGTCATCAGGCGGCGGTTACGGGGGTTACGGTCAGCAGCCGCCCAGCAGTGGCGGGTACGGTCAGCAGCCGCCGAGCGGCGGCCCCTACAGCTACGGGCAGCAGCCGCCGAGCGGCGGCTACGGGCAGCAGCCGTACGGGCAGCAGCCGTACGGTCAGCAACCGTACGGTCAGCAGCCCTACGCGCAGTACGGTCCCCCCAGGTCGACCAACGGGCTGGCCGTGACCTCCCTGGTGCTCGGCATCGTGGGGCTGCTGTTCTGCGGCCTGACGAGCATTCCCGGCGCGATCGTGGGCCACATGGCGCAGTCCCGCATCAAGCGCACCGGCGAGGAGGGGCAGGGCATGGCGATGGCCGGCCTGGTCACCTCGTACATCACCATCGTGCTGTGGCTCGTCCTCTGGATCATCTTCGGCGGCTTCTGGCTCACCCTCATCGGGCTCAGCGGGGCCGCCTACAGCACCAGCTACTGACAACGGGCCGCATGCGCTCAACTGGAGTAACGTGCCGTTACGCAGACATGCAGGCACGTTACAAGTAGTTCGCAAGGTGAACGTTATTGCATGTCGTCAATGGTTTGTCGCTAGGCTGCCGCCTCAAACATGACGACATAGGAGTCTTACGGATGAGTTACGGAAATCAGGGCGAAGGCGGCTACGGGGCCCAGCCGTCCGGCGGTGGCTACGGTCAGCAGCCGCCGAGCGGCGGTGGGGGTTACGGCCAGCAGCCGCCCAGCGGTGGCGGAGGTTACGGCCAGCAGCCGCCGTCCGGCGGCGGCTATGGCCAGCAGCCTCCCAGCGGTGGTGGCTACGGCCAGCCGCCCGGCGGGGGCGGCTACGGGCAGCAGCCTCCCGGCTACGGCCCGCCCTCCGGCGGCTACGGAGCCCAGCCTCCCGGCGGGTACGGCCAGCAGCCCCCGGACAACCACCTGGTCGCGGCCATCCTCACGACCATTTTCTGCTGCCTGCCCCTTGGTATCGTGTCGATCGTCAAGTCGTCGCAGGTCAACCAGAAGTGGCAGGCCGGCGACTACCAGGGCGCGGTGGAAGCCTCCGAAGAGGCCAAGACCTGGTGGAAGCGCGCTCTGATCATCGGCATCATCGCCGAGGTGCTCCTCGTGGTCGGCTACTTCGTTCTCGTCGCCGTTCTCTTCTCGACGGTTCCCACGACGTACTGATGACCATGCCCGACGCTAACCTCGAACGGCGCGGCACCGACCGGTTCAGGTCGATGCTCGCGCCGCTCGGCGTCGCCGCGGCGGCGGGCGCCGTCTTCGCGGTGGTCGGCGCGATCGACCCCAACCAGCCGGGCAACTACCCCACCTGCCCGTTCCTGTGGGCCACCGGCCTGTTCTGCCCCGGCTGCGGGACCCTGCGCACCATCCACGCGCTGGCCCACCTGGACCCGGTGGCCGCGATCGGCCTGAACCCGCTCGCGCTGGCCATGGTGCCGTTCCTGCTCTTCTGGTGGGGCCGCTGGCTGATCCGCGCCTGGCAGGGCAGGCCGCGGCGCACGACGCTGGCGCATCCCGCCTACCTGTGGGCCTTCCTCGCGCTGGTGATCGTCTACTGGGTGGTGCGCAACACGCCCTTCGGCGCTTTCCTGGCTCCCTAGCCGAGCCCCTGTGACCAGAAGCCCCCGTCGGGCCGATACCATCGCAAGACAAGGCTAGGAGCGGACGCGCCGCGAACTCCTCGCCTCCACCCCCACTGTCGACCGGAGGGACCCCAAGCGCGTGAGTGAGCGGACCGAAGGACCGAGTGTCCTCGACGACATCCTTGACGGGGTGCGCGCCGACCTCGCCACACGTCAGCAGGACGTGTCGCTTGACGACCTCAAGCAGCAGGCCGACCGGGCTCCCGCGCCCAGAGACGCGCTCGCCGCGCTCGGTGGTGACAGGGTCTCGGTGATCGCCGAGGTGAAGCGCTCCAGCCCGTCCAAGGGCGCGCTCGCCGCCATCGCCGATCCCGCGGCGCTCGCCGCCGACTACGAGGCGGGTGGCGCGCACGTCATCAGCGTCCTCACCGAGCGGCGCAAGTTCGGCGGCAGCCTGGAAGACCTGGCCGCCGTGCGCGCCCGCGTCGACATCCCGATCCTGCGCAAGGACTTCATCCTCACCTCCTACCAGCTCTGGGAGGCCCGGGCCCACGGCGCCGACCTCGCTCTGCTGATGGTCGTCTGCCTGGAGCAGGAGGCGCTGGTGTCGCTGATCGAGCGGGCCGAGTCCATCGGGCTCACCCCGCTCGTCGAGGTGCACACCGACGAGGAGCTCGACCGTGCGGTCGCCGCCGGCGCCCGCGTCATCGGGATCAACGCCCGCAATCTGAAGACACTTCAGGTCGATCGCGACGTCTTCGCCAAGCTGGCGCCCAAGATCCCGGATAATGTGATCAAGATCGCCGAATCGGGCGTGCGGGGTCCGCACGACCTGCTCGCCTACGCCAGGTCAGGCGCCGACGCCGTCCTGGTGGGGGAGAGCCTGGTCACAGGCAAGGACCCGCGCAAGGCCGTGGAGGCCCTGGTGACCGCCGGCGCTCATCCGGCGACCCGCCCCGACCACGGAGCAGAGGGATAGCAGTGGCACACGAAGGCTCCATCCTCACAGCCGCCGACCTGGCGGGCAACGGCGTCCACGGCGACGACCCGGACGCGCGCGGCAAGTTCGGCATCTTCGGGGGTCGCTACGTCCCCGAGGCGCTCATCCCGGCGCTCGACGAGGTCGCCTCGGTCTACGCCAAGGCGAAGAACGACGTGCAGTTCCTGCGCGAGTTCGACCACCTGCTGCGCACCTACGCGGGCAGGCCCACCACGCTGACCGAGGTGCCGCGCTTCGCCGAGCAGGCCGGCGGCGCGCGGATCGTGCTCAAGCGCGAGGACCTCACCCACACCGGCGCCCACAAGATCAACAACGTGCTGGGCCAGGCGCTGCTGACCAAGCGGCTCGGCAAGAAGCGCGTGATCGCCGAGACCGGCGCGGGCCAGCACGGCGTGGCCACCGCCACCGCCGCGGCGCTGCTCGGTCTGGAGTGCGTCATCTACATGGGCGCCGTCGACTGCGAGCGCCAGGCGCTCAACGTGGCCAGGATGAAGCTGCTCGGTGCCAAGGTCGTGCCGGTGACCAACGGCTCCCAGACGCTGAAGGACGCCATCAACGAGGCGTTCCGCGACTGGGTCACCAACGTCGACACCACCCACTACCTCTTCGGCACCGTCGCGGGCCCCCACCCGTTCCCGGAGATCGTGCGCGACTTCGCCCGCATCATCGGCGTCGAGGCCCGCCGCCAGATGCTGGAGCTGACCGGCGCCCTGCCCACCGCGGTCTGCGCGGCGGTCGGCGGCGGCAGCAACGCGATCGGCATCTTCCACGCCTTCCTCGGCGACGAGGGCGTGCAACTCCACGGCTACGAGGCGGCGGGTCGCGGGCTGGAGAGCGGCGAGCACGCGCTGACCCTCACCTCGGGCTCGGTCGGCGTGCTGCACGGCTCGCGCACCTACGTGCTGCAGGACGAGGAGGGCCAGACCATCGAGTCGCACTCGATCTCGGCGGGCCTCGACTATCCCGGTGTCGGCCCCGAGCACGCCTGGCTCAAGGACACCGGCCGCGCCACCTACCACGGCGTCACCGACGACCAGGCCATGGCCGCCTTCTCGCTGCTGGCCAGGACCGAGGGCATCATCCCCGCCATCGAGTCGTCCCACGCCCTCGCGGGCGCGCTGGAGCTGGGCCGCGAGCTGGGCCCCGAGGCGACCCTCCTGGTCAACCTCTCCGGGCGTGGCGACAAGGACATGGGCACGGCCATGAAGTATTTCAATCTCTGACGACCCTGGCCGGGTCGCCCGCCCCGCGAGCACGCCGGCCCTTTCTCCTCCGCACCCGCGGCGGGGGGAGGGCCCCGCGTCCGGGAGGCGGCGCTCGACGACGTGAGAACGGACGACCAATGACGACTCTTCAAACGGTGTTCGCCAAGGCGAAGGCGGACAACCGGGCCGCGCTCGTCGGCTATCTGCCCGCGGGCTTCCCGTCCAAGGACGGCGCCATCGCCGCGGCGGCCGCCCTGGTCGAGGCCGGGTGCGACGTCATCGAGATCGGCCTGCCCTACTCCGACCCGCTCATGGACGGGCCGACCATCCAGGACGCGGTACACCGATCGCTGCTCAACGGCACCCGCATCGCCGACGTCATGCGCACCGTCGAAGGGGTCGCCGCCACCGGCGCGGCCACGCTCGTCATGACCTACTGGAACCCGATCGACCGCTACGGCGCCGAGCGGTTCGCCCGCGACCTGGCCAGCGCCGGGGGCGTCGGCACGATCACCCCCGACCTCACCCCGGAGGAGTCCGAGCCGTGGCGCGCGGCCTCCGCGGAGGCGGGTATCGACACCGTCTTCCTGGTGGCGCCCAGCTCGACCGAGGAGCGCATCAAGGCCGTCGTGGAGTGCTGCACCGGCTTCGTCTACGCCGCCTCGCTGATGGGCGTCACGGGCGCGCGCGAGACCGTGAACGTGGCGGCCGAAGACCTGGTCAAGCGCACCCGCGCGCACACCGACCTGCCGGTCTGCGTCGGTCTCGGAGTCGGCACGGGCGCCCAGGCGGCGCACGTGGCCGCCTACGCCGACGGGGTCATCGTGGGCTCGGCGTTCATCCGCCGGATCCTGGACGCCCCCGACGAGGCCGCGGGCAACGCCTCCATCGCCGCGCTGGCCCGTGACATGGCCCAGGGCGTCCGCTCCCGCGCCTGACGCGCCGTACGAGGGTTTGCCAAGTCTTTGGGTCGTGCGCTGGACGGCCGTCCGCATTCCCGTGCGTGAGCATTCTGCCGGGTGCCGACACGCTGGGCACCCCGTACAAGAGCGCCGCGAAGCCGCGGCGCTCTTCTTGTCTCTGTCAGGTTGACTTGTACGGACTCCGTGCGGGCAGGGCCGGAGATGGGCGACGATGGTGTCGGCCTCGACCACGTCAGACGCCTGGACTCGAGCTGCAGAGGGATCTGGAGTCTGAGACGCCGGGGCCGCCCTGAACGTCAGGTCGGCACCATGGCGTTCTCGTCGGGCACCGGGGGCCCGTCCCGTCGGGATCTCGGCGGGTCCGGAATTCGAACCGGGACCGGCGGCGCGCGGCTGGTTCCGCGTCCAGCGGAATTCGGGCTTCACCGCAGCTCCGGAGCCGAAAGCACGCCGGCTGCCGTGCCTTAGCCGTCCCTTATCCCGAGCGTGATCGGATAGGACCCGGATACTGTGCGCTTCCGGCACAGAGGAAGAGGAGATGGCCCGTGAACGCGTCGCAGGCGTCACGTAGTGCGAGATCGGCTGTACCCTGGGTGACGACCGTCGCCAGATTGATCTTGGGTGGGGTGCTGATAGCGGCCGGAGGGCTCAAAATCGGCAATCCGTCCGACTCCGTGGTGGCGGTCAGAGCGTACGAGCTGCTTCCCGAGCCGGTGGCGACGACCGCCGGCTACGGCCTGCCGATCGTGGAGGTCGTGGTCGGGGTGCTGCTGATCGTGGGTCTCATGACCAGGGTGGCGGCCGTCATCGCCGCGCTGCTCATGTTCGCCTTCGTCTTCGGCATCGCCTGGGCGTGGGCCCACGGGCTGCGCATCGACTGCGGTTGCTTCGGCGGCGGTGGGCAACTCGGCGCAGGGCAGGAGCCGACATACCTGCTCGACATCCTGCGCGACTTCGGCCTCGTGCTGCTGGGCGCCTGGATCGTGCGTTTCCCGCCGGGCCGCTTCGCGCTGGACCGGCCACTGGGGTTGGCGGGTGCGGAGCACCTGCTCGATGAAGAGGAGAACGGTGATGGGCAAGGGCGACCGGGCGAAGTCGGCGCGTGACAAGATCAGGGAGCAGCAGGCCGCCGACCGTGTGCGGGAGCAGCGCAGGCGCGTGATCACCTATGTGGCGGTCGGCGTGGTGGCGCTGGGCGCGGTCGGTGCGGGCATGTGGTACAACACGAGCAGGTCGCGCTCGGAGGAGGCGGGAGCCTCGCTGGCGCCCACCACCGTGCAGACCGACGGGACCGCGGCGATGGCCAAGGACGGCGTGACCGTGCCGGTGCTCGACATCTACGAGGACTTCCAGTGTCCCGCCTGCAAGGAGCTGGAGCGGGTCAGCGGCCCGACCTTCAAGAACCTCGCGGCCGAGGGCCTGGCCAAGGTGGTCTACCACCCGATCACGATCTTCTCCCAGGAGCCCACCAAGTCCAACTCGGTGCGGGCGGGAGCCGCCGCCCGCTGCGTGTCCGACGGGAAGCAGTGGGTGGCCTTCCACGACATCCTCTACAAGAACCAGCCCAGCGAGACCGTCGAGGGCTTCACCGTCGACCAGCTCGTGGACTGGGGCGAGGAGGCCGGCGTCACCACGCCCGGCTTCGAGAGCTGCGTCACCTCGCAGAAGCACGCGCAGGCCCAGCTCGACTACAGCAAGAAGGTCGACGACGAGCAGAAGCTCCAGGGCACTCCCACGGTGAAGCTCAACGGCCAGATCATCGACAACAACGTCGCTTTCACGCCTCGGGAACTGCGCGATGCGGTCACCGAGGCCGCCAAGTAGCCTGACGTCCGCTACCCTCACGTGACATGCCCCTAGCCTCGATTCCCAGCCCTTCCCAGGGGGTCTGGTATCTCGGATTCGTGCCGATCCGGGCCTATGCCCTGTGCATCGTGCTCGGTGTCATATTCGCCGTCTGGCTGAGCGAGCGCCGCTGGCGCGCCCGCGGCGGCCAGGCGGGCACGATCATCGACATCGCCGTGCCCGCGGTGATCTTCGGTCTGATCGGCGGCCGCCTCTACCACGTCGTCACCGACTGGCAGACCTATTTCGGCGCCCGCGCGATCAAGGAGCCCTACCAGGCCCTGTTCATCTGGGAAGGCGGGCTCGGCATCTGGGGCGCGGTCGCGCTCGGCGGCGTCGGCGTCTGGCTGGCCTGCCGCAAGCGCGGCCTGTCACTGGGCGCGGTCGCCGACACGGTCGCGCCGGGCATCGCCTTCGCACAGGCCATCGGCCGCTGGGGCAACTGGTTCAACCAGGAGCTCTACGGCGCGCCCACCACGCTGCCCTGGGGTCTGGAGATCGACCAGGCCCACGGCGGCGAGCCCGGCGTCCTCTATCACCCGACATTCCTGTACGAGTCGCTCTGGAACCTGGCGCTCGGCTTCGCCCTGCTCTTCATCGGCAAGCGGTTCTCGCTGCGCTACGGACGGCTGTTCGCCCTCTACATCGCCGGCTACACGCTGGGGCGGTTCTGGATCGAGGGGCTGCGCATCGACCCGGTCGGCGGCGTGGACCACGCGGTCGAGTTCCTCGGGCTGCGCATCAACCAGTACACCGCGATCGTCCTCTTCGTCGGCGCGCTGATCTACTTCTGGGTCACCAGGAACAGGACCGGCGAGGAGATCGTCGTCCCTGCCGGGGAGGCCGGGGAGGCTGATCCCGCCCACCCGTCGGACCTGGCGGACCCGGAGCGTGAAGTCGCGTCTCCAGCGGACTCCGACACGCAGGACGAGCGGCCCCGCGACGGGGAGACCCCCGCCCAGGCCGAGACCTCGCGAGCCGGCGAAGCAGAGGCCGGGCCCGAGACGGCGACGGGGAGCGACACCCCGAACGGCGTCAAGGCCGAAGCCGAGCCGGAGATCAGGACCGAAGCCGTGCCGGAGGAGAAGAACTCGCGATGAGCGGGCGCGCGGAGATCCACCACCAGCATCGCGACGTCACCGGCGGCTGGCTCAGGCCGTCGGTGTTCGGTGCGATGGACGGCCTGGTGTCGAACTTCGCGCTCATCGCCGGCGTCGCCGGCGGCACCTCCAACACCAGGGTCATCGCGCTCGCCGGCGTCGCCGGGCTCGCCGCCGGCGCCTTCTCCATGGCCGGCGGCGAGTACGTGTCCGTCGCCAGCCAGCGTGAGCTCGCCCAGGCCGAGATCGCCGTCGAGGCCCGCGAGCTCGACCGCAACCCCGAGGCCGAGCAGGAGGAGCTGGCCCAGGTCTTCGTCGGCCGGGGCGTCGAGCCCGCGCTGGCGGCCGAGGTGGCCAGGCAGATCTCCCGCGACCCCGAGCAGGCACTGGAGGTCCACGCCCAGAACGAGCTCGGCGTCGAGCCCGGAGACCTGCCCTCGCCCCAGCTGGCGGCCGTCTCGTCCTTCCTGTCGTTCAGCGTGGGCGCCGTGCTGCCGCTGCTGCCCTACCTGTTCGGCGTCGTCGACCTCTGGGTGTCGGCCGTGGTCTCCTGCGTGGCGCTGTTCGGCGCCGGCGCTGTCGTCTCCACCGTGACCGCACGCAGCTGGTGGTACTCCGGGCTCCGCCAGTTCGTCGTCGGAGTGGTGGCGGCCGGACTCACCTTCGGGCTCGGCAACCTGATCGGGGCATCCGGGCTGTGAACGGCACCAGACCACAACCTGATCGGGGGTCCGAACCGTGAGCGGCACCAGACCACGCAAGCGGCGCCGCACGCCCCGCTCCGACTGGCAGCTGCCGCTCCTGACCGACTGGGGCCTCAGGCCGGAGCAGCAGCGGCTCCTCGTCATCGTCGCCTCGATCGCGGGCGTCGTGGTGAGCGCCCTCGCGCTGGTCGCCGTCGTCGGCTCGCTGGGCAGCTACACGCCCGAGCGTCAAGCCAGCGCCGCCGTCATCCGGCCCGACGCCGCGCTGCCGCAGAGCTTCCAGGGCTGGGCCTCGCCCAAGCTGTTCGAGCCGGTGGCCGACCGGTCCAAGGACGCCAAACCGCTCACCGCCAAGGAGATCTTCGGCCAGAAGACCCTCACCGGCGAGAAGAAGCTCACCATGAAACTCGCCGGCAGCCGGATCGACGCCGACTGCTCGGCCACCCTGTGGGGCGCGGAGCTGATCGCGAGAGTGGCCGCCGCCCAGTGCACCCAGGCCGCCCGCGGCCTCTACACCAGCGCCGACGGCCGCTACATCGGCCAGTACACCCTGCTCAACCTGCGTGACGGCAAGGCCGCCGCCGAGCTCGTCGAATCGCTCGAAACCCTCTACCGGGGCGGCTGGACCCTCCCGCTGGAGAGCTCGAAGGTCACCTACCCGGCAGGCGGCTACACCGAGGCAGGCGGCTACGCCCTCGGCCACTACGTCGGCCTCGTCTGGGTCGGCAGGAGCGACGGCGCCGAACCCACCGCCAAAGACGACTACGTCTCGCTCGCCCTCACCCTGAGAGGCGCCGAGAAGGCCATCTACCGGAGGGTCGTCGCCATCACGGGACCGGCCTCCTGATGCCGGTGCGCCTCGTCGTCGCCCTGGTGGTGGCCGCACTCGCCGTGGCGGCCGTCGGAGCCTGGCTGTGGCCCGGCCGCGACCTGCCCCGCCCCGCGGCCCTTCGCGCCGAACCCACCTCCGCCCTGTACGCCCTCGTCGACTCCCGCCAGGCCGACGCCGCACCTCTGACGACGGCCGAGCTCTTCACCCCGGCCACGCAGACCCTCGGTGCCTTGACCAGGGACGCCGTGGAGGAGTTCACCGACTGCGACGACGCCCTGTGGGGCGCCTCCGCGCCCGGTTGCACGCAGGCTCTGCGGGCCACCTACACGGGCGCCGCCATCGCCGGCCAGTTCGTCATCTTCAACCTTCCGGACGGCCGCACCGCCGACGCCCTGGTCACCGCCCTGCGCAAGGACGGTTTCGTACGGCAGGCGGTGCCGTTCGACGCGGCGCGCAGCCGAGCGGAGGTCCGAGCCCTGGGGCACTTCGTCACGGTGAGCTGGGCCGGGAGCGTCGCCGGCGGGGCGGACCTGGTCCAGCCCCTCATCGCCCTCGACGCCCTGGGCCACGCCGTCCAGGCCCGCGTGCTCGCCGCGACCTGACCTGGGTGTCGCCTGTCAGAGGTGTGAGGCGACGCCCTGGGGGTGGCAGTGCCCGAGCTCCGCGACAAGCGAATCCGCGCTGGCAAGCCCCAACGTCATGGACGGTGCACGTCGTCCTGCACGTCGGCCATTGCGTGGGCAGGGACGCAGACATGCAGCGGGTCGCCTTGCTCGCCGCCGATGTCGTCCCAGATCTGCGCGAACACGTCGCGAGCGGCTTAACGCTGACCTCGGTGGTGACGCAGCTCTACCCCTGGCCGATCCGGGTGATCGTCGGGTCGGTGATCATTAGCGGCTCCTTCGTAGAGACCGTCTTCATGGCTGCCGGGACCCCTGAGCTCTGCGCGCGAGGGCAAGCCGGCGCCCGCCAGGCCCACACCCAACCTCGCGGGGCAAAACACCTAGCCGCCTGCCGTGGGCAGCGCGAAGAGGTTGCCGTTCGAGCTGCCGACGTACACCAGGTCGCCGGCTACAACGGGTGTGGTCTCGATGGTGCCGCCGGTCGGGAAGCTCCATCGCGGCGCGCCGGTGGCGGGGTCGAGCGCGTACAGCGTCCCGTCGTCGCCGCCGACGTAGACGGTCCCTGCGGCGACCACGGGGCCGGAATGGACGCCGTCGCCGACCGGGGAGCTCCAGCGTTCCGCCCCGGATGCCGCGTCCAGCGCGTGCACCCGGTAGTCGGGTCCACTGACGTACACGAGTCCGTCAGCCGTCGTGGCGTTCCAGTCGAAGGTGAGGTCGTCGCCCGGGGCGAGGAAGCTCCACAACCGCTTGCCGCTGGCGGCGTCCAGCGCGTAGGTGGTGCGGCCACTGACGTCGAGATAGACGGCGTCGCCAGCGCTCACCGGAGGGGAGACGATGGCCCTGTCGACCCGGGAGACCCAGCGGACCTTCCCGGTGGCCGCGTCCAGGGCGTGTACCTTGCCGCTCTCGTTCGCGGCGTACACCACCCCGCCCGCCACCGCCAGGTGGACGCGGTCCTCGCTGTCGCCGGCAGGTAAACGCCACCGCTGCTCGCCGGAGGAGGCGTCCACGCCGTACACGACGCCGTGGTCGCTGCCGAGGAGAACGACGCTGCCGGCCACCACGGGATCGGTGTTGAGCGCGGAGCCGTCGGGGCGGAACCTCCACAGCTCCTTGCCGCGGGCCGCGCCCAGTGCGACGACCTCGGAGTCCTCGTCGATCGCGTACAGCACGCCGTCCGCCACCACGGGGCCGCGGCCGGCCCTGATGGTGCGGCTCCACCGCCTGCGGCCGGAGGCGGCGTCCAGCGCGACGATCTTGCCGCCGCTCTCGGCGTACACGGCGCCCTTCACCACCGCCGGGCTTCTCATGATGCTGCCGCCCGTCCGGACGATCCATCGCGCCGCCCCGGTGCGGGCGTCGAGCGCCTGAAGCGTCCCGTCGCCGCTGCCGGCGTAGACGACGTCATCGACCACCACCGGCTCGGGATAGACCGGCCCGTCGGTGGGGTGGCTCCAGCCGCCCCTGCGCGCGGGGGCGGGTGCGCGGATACCCGGCTGATAGCGCGCCAGCAGGTTGTCCTGGAGCAGCGGGGCGACGCGCCGCAGCGCCCGCCGCGAGGTGGAGCTCAGCCGGACGATGACCGGGCCCGCGTTGACGACCGTCTCACCGAAGGCCCCGGCCGGCCCTTCCACGGTTCGAGAGAAATGCCGGCTGCTCTCGTCGGAGGGATCGAAGGTGTCGTTCGTCCTGGAATAGGTGGCCGCCCGAGTGAAGAGCTCACGCGCGTCCGCGGTCGTGGAGGATACCCAGTCGATCGAGAGGCTGAGGACGGGGGCGTCGTCCGTGGGCGGCACCCAGTCGCATGCCGCGGGGTTCGGCAGCTCGATTCCGGCCAGCTTCTTCATCGAAGGCACGGGGCGGTAGCCGTCCGCCAGAACGCGCAGGTCACGGCCGGTCAGCAGAGCGCAGGCGTCCGGCCAAGCACGCGCCGGGACACCGCCGAACACGGCGGGTCCGGTGGGGAGCCCGTGAACGAGCCGGTAGGCGAACATCCGGTCCTCGTGATGGACGAAGGCCATGCCGCGGATGGTCCCGACGAGGGATGCGGTGTACGAGGGCAGGGTGAGCGGCAGTGCGCCCATGCGGCCGGTGCCGGTGTCCAGCGAAAGCAGATAGGCGGCCAACGGCCACCGTCCGGACAGATCCAACCCCCCGTCCTCGCCGATCGCGGGGTACGCGCCGGCGAACAGCGGCCGGGTCCACCGCGTCAGACCGGTCGTCGCGACGGCGTCGCGGGCGCTGGACAGCCGTCGGCCGTCAGGCGCGAAGAAGAAGCCCTCGTTTCCCGTGAGGGCGTAGACGTATCCCTCAGGACCGGCCTGGACGTCCATCTGGGGCGGGTCTCCGACCTCAGGATCGTGCGGCAGCGAGAAGGTGGACGGCATCCGGCGCGCCCATTCCGGTCGCAGGGTGCGCGGATCCACGGAGGTGAGCTGGACGCGATTCCCGGCGCAGTAGCTGAGGAACATCAGCGACTGATCAGTCGCGGAGCCCAGCAGGTCGCAGCGTCCCGGGTGGATGGCGCGCGTCTGCGTCCTCCCGGAGCGCGGATCGAGGGAGTGTAGGTCGAACGGCTCGGCCGACCGCTCGACGATCAGGATGCCGCGCCGGGTCACCATGATTCGCGGCCCTCCGTACGTACCGACACCCGCTGTTCTGTCCTGCGTGGAAACCACGACCGTGCGCTGCCACAGATCTGCGCCCGTGGCCAGGTCGTAGCCGTACAGAGCCTGTCCGGCCACGTCGGGAACACCCTTCGACACGACGAGCGTGTCGGACGCGACCCAGACGCCGGTGATGGGAGCGGGGAAGCGGGAGGCGATGGGAATGTCCCGCAGGATCTCCCCGGTATGCGGATCGTAGACCCGTACCGTGTCCGGTCGCGTCGCCACTGCCAGAGCCTGGTCGGAGACTGCGGCAATCAGACCGACAGTGTCGACGCCGACGGGCGTCGACCAGGCAGGGCGCCACGCGACCGGCACCATCGCGAGATGTGGTCTGTCCCCGACCAGGGTGGGGCAGGCGAGCAGGATCGCCAGCAGGACGGCGCCGCCGCGAAGCCCTCGCACGTTCAGCACCCCTTCGCCTTCGGGTCCATCTCACAGACCTGGTCGCGGGAGAGCGGCTCCCAGCCGCCCAACGGGGAATCACGGTAGTAAGAACGGTAGGACTTGGCGGCCCCGGTGAGCCGGAACGGGGTTTTGTCCGGCCCGTTGATCACCATCTGCTCGGTCCGGTCCTCCACCAGCACCGTGAGCAGGAGATCGAACTCGTAATACGCCTTCTCGCCAGCGATCGTCATGTTGAGGGTGACCCGCTCGTCCCGTTTCAGGTCGATCTGCTTCTTTCTGAAGTAGGGAGTCTGCGGATCCTCGGCCATGGTGAACCGGGGAGCCTTCCGATCCAGGTCGGCGGCGAGTTCGATGGTTCCGGTCTCCCCGGCGCTGCTGGCGCTCAGTCGCGCGCCGTCCGACACGGGCCCGCGGGTGAGGATGCGCGGCTTCATGTCGACGATGCGCAGGCTGCTGCGGTTGCCGACGAGAGTCACGGTGACGTTCATCAAGTCGATCAGGGCCCTACGGTGGCGTGTCAGGACCACCTCACGTGTCGCGTCGGCGGCGCTCGCCCGCAGGGCCACCCGCCCTTCGGGATCGGTCACCGCTTCCCTCAAGGCGCTGACCCGGCCGGTGAAGTCAATGGCCACGTAGCCGACCGTGATCGGGGGGCCGCCGCCGATACGGTCCATGGTGTCCGGTCCACGTGCGCTGAACCAGGTGCTGAACACGACTCCTATCGCCGCGATGAGCACGGCACTGAGAATCCCGGCCAGCCACGTCCGCATGGCCGTCCATCCCCCGGGCCCGGCCGGCTGCTCGGCCTCCTCGGCCCGCGGTGCGGAAGCCGTTGCCACCCGAGCAGATCTGGCACGCTTTTTCTGTCGCGCTTTGGCCACGGGACTGTCCCCCCCAGTGAACGGCCGCCCCCAAGTCCTCTTCCTCGCTATATATCGGTACGACGGCCGTAACGTTGCGTTATTGCGAGGTTTGCTATGAGCGCCGAGTCCGGCCCCGGCCGGGGCTGGGCGCGGCGGGGGCCGGACGCGTGATCGCATCGGGTGGTCCCAGCTCCGCGTGGAGGTCAGCTCGCCGGCGGAGATAACGGGTGCGGGCTTGTACGTGGGCGTGCCTGACTCGCTGAATCCGATGTCGTTGACGCCTTGGAGCAGGACGACCGTGCCGACGCCTGGCTGTTCGAGAACGTCGCGCCGGAAGCGGGCCGCTCGGCCAGGTCATCCGGGTAGCGGTCGTTGGCGTCGGTGGGCCGACGACCCCGAAACCGGCCGCCGCCGTGTCCTCAGCGGCGAGTCAAGCTCTATCCATGCAGGTCAGACCCATATCCGTTGGATTTCCGCGAACGCCTGAGCCCGAGGCGGGCGTGGGACTCACGGCTGCGCGTGGCTGGGACAGCTCTCAGCCTGCCCGGTCGGGGAGGGGTCAGGTGGTGGTGGAGAGGGCGTGGACGGTGGTGGCGACCTGGGCGGGGAGGTCAGCCAGGCGGTGGAGCGACGCCTCCAGGGGGGTGATGTCCTCGGCCCAGGGCGCGGCCTGGCGGATGAGGGCGCGGGCCTCGTTCTTGGTGAGGGTGGCGCCCTGGGTGCGGGCCAGCGCGATGAGGGCCTCACGCCAGGTGTTGGCCAGTTTGGCGTGGGCGTGGTCGAGGATGCGGCGCAGCACCTGGGTCTCGGGGTCCGGCGGGTGGGGGCGGCGTACGGCGTGCAGGACGGTGCCGTCGGCGGTGCAGTCGTAGACGGCGGTCAGGGCGGCGGTCAGGGCGGCGGGGACCTCGGCGGGCTGAGCCAGGTGGAGGTGGACGCGGGAGGCGCGGGCGGCCAGCAGGAGGCGGGGGACGGCGCTTTCCAGGCCGGCGGGGACGGCGATCGCCACGCTGTCGGGGTTCGCCGCGTAGGGCTTGGACAGCCAGGTGGTGAGCTTGGCCCTGGGCTGGGGGAGGGGCTTCGGCCAGTCGCCGACGAGGAGGTCGGCCTCGGAGGGGACGGGGTCGGCCTCGGCGGGCCGGCTGGACTCGATCGACTGGGGGCCCTGGGTGTAGATGGCGGTGGTCGCGCGGTCGAGACGGGCGGCCGCAGCGGGACGGGTCTTCGTGGTGGGACGGAGGATGTAGAGATCGGCGGCGGAGCCGATGGCCTCGGCGCCGAAATATCGGTTGAAGTCGGGGTATATAGCTTCAAAGGTGAGATTCAGTGCAGAGAGGGAGTTCTGCACTTTGAGGGCCAGGGCCGGGGTGCGCTCGCTCGCGCCGTAGGCGAGCAGGACTCGGCCGTCGTCCTTCAGGCCCTCGATCGCGCGGGCGGTGAACAGGCTGATGCCCTCAGGGGTGTAAGGAGGGTCGGTGATCGCCAGATCGTGGTCACGGGCCGACGGAGGGAGGGTGAGGCGCAGGTCCGCCCAGCGGGTGCGGACGCCCAGGTCCTGCTCGTCGATGTAGGCGAGGATGCGCTCGTCGACGTCGACCACCGTGACGTCCGTCTCCGGGTGGACGAGCTTGACCGCGAGTGAGGTGAGGTCGTGGTCTCCGACGCAGAGCAGCCGCGCGCCTGGCAGCCAGAACCGGGTGCCGAGCAGCAGGGCCCTGCGCAGCACGGTGTCGGGGGTGGCCGCCACGTGGTCGAGCGTGTGCCGGGCGCGCGGGGCCTTGGCGATGAGCTCGCCCAGGCGCTCCAGCGCCGGCTCGTAGTGGGCCAGGAGGTGCGCGACCGGGTCCGCGGGAGGCGGGGCGACGGCCTCGAGGTCCTGGTAGTCGGGGGAGTGCGTGAGCGGTACCCGGAACCGGTCTCCGGAGCGCTCCAGCCGCACCTCGCGCAGCAGCTCCTCGATCGTGCGCCTGGATGTGGCGCTCTGCCTGACCAGATCGGCCAGCGTCCACCACTGGCCGTCGCACAGCAGGGTCAGGGCGTGCCTGAGCCTCCTGCTGTCGGCCCCGGCCGCGCCCAGCAGGCGCTCCACCCCGTCACGCTCCATGGGGCAACCCTATCGAGCGGCGGCGACACGGCCCCGCCCATGCCGCGGGACCTCGGGCGGGGCGAAATTTCAGCACCCGTTCCGGTGTTTGGGACGGGGGCGTTCATATACCGGGATAGCGCGAATGTTCGCAATGCGGACGTGGTGGGCACCATTCCGGCAGCGTGCGGTAACCTCTATCCACGATATGCAGCAGGGCCAACGTCGTCCCCGCCTGTAGTGCAGTTCAGACAGACGAAGACGACGGGAGGGATTCAATGCCTGCTGCCCACCTCGGATTCCCCGAGCCCCAGGGCCTCTACGACCCCGCCAACGAGCATGATGCCTGCGGTGTCGCCATGGTGGCCGACGTCGCCGGTCGCCGGGGGCACGAGATCGTGGTCAAGGCTCTGACGGCACTGTGCAATCTCGATCACCGGGGGGCCAAGGGTAGCGAGCCGGACACCGGCGACGGAGCCGGGATCCTGACGCAGATCCCCGATGCGTTCTACCGCGCGGACGTGCCGTTCGCGCTGCCCGACAGCGGCCGGTACGCCACCGGCATCGCCTTCCTGCCGATCGACGACGAGGCTCGCGCGATCGGTGTCGGCATGATCGAGGAGATCGCCGCCGAGGAGGGCCTCACCGTCCTCGGCTGGCGGGACGTGCCGGTCGACCGCACCCTGCCCGGGCCGAGCGCCCGCGCCGTGATGCCGTTCTTCAAGCAGATCTTCGTGGCCGCCCCCGGCGGCGAGGCCGGGCTGGAGCTCGACAGGCTCGCGTTCTGCCTGCGCAAGCGGGCCGAGCACGAAGTGGACGTGTACTTCCCGTCCCTGTCGGCCCGCACGGTCGTCTACAAGGGCATGCTCACCCCCGACCAGGTCGAGCCGTTCTTCCCCGACCTGTCGGACGAGCGCTACGACAGCGCGATCGCCCTGGTGCACTCGCGCTTCTCGACCAACACCTTCCCGAGCTGGCCGCTGGCCCACCCCTACCGCTACATCGCGCACAACGGCGAGATCAACACGGTCAAGGGCAACCGCAACTGGATGCGGGCCCGCGAGGCCATGCTCGAGTCGTCCGTCATCCCGGGCGACCTGGCGCGGCTCTTCCCGATCTGCGACCCCGACGCGAGCGACACCGCCTCCTTCGACGAGGTGCTGGAGCTGCTCCACATCGGCGGCCGCAGCCTGCCGCACGCCGTGCTCATGATGATCCCGGAGGCGTGGGAGAACCACACCGAGATGGATCCCGCGCGGCGCGCCTTCTACGAGTTCCACTCCTCGCTGATGGAGGCGTGGGACGGCCCGGCGTCGATCACGTTCACCGACGGCACGCTGGCCGGCGCCGTGCTCGACCGTAACGGCCTGCGCCCCGGCCGCTTCTGGGTGACCGCCGACGGGCTCGTCGTGCTGGCCTCCGAGGCGGGCGTGCTCGACTTCAAGCCCGAGGACGTCGTCCGCAAGGGCCGCCTGCAGCCGGGCCGGATGTTCCTCATCGACACCGCCCGCGGCAAGATCATCGAAGATGACGAGATCAAGGCCGAGCTCGCCGCCACGCTGCCGTACGAGGACTGGCTGCACGCCGGGCTGGTGCGCTTCGAGGAGCTGCCCGCACGCCAGCGGGAGATCCCCACGCACGAGGCGCTCGTCAAGCGGCAGCAGACCTTCGGCTACACCGAGGAAGAGCTGCGCATCATCCTGTCGCCGATGGCCAAGTCCGGCATCGAGCCGATCGGCTCGATGGGCACGGACACGCCGGTCGCGGTCCTGAGCGAGAAGCCCCGGCTGCTGTTCGACTACTTCACGCAGCTGTTCGCGCAGGTCACCAACCCGCCGCTGGACGCCATCCGCGAGGAGCTGGTCACCTCGCTGGCCAGCGTGATCGGCCCCGAGGGCAACCTGCTCGACCCGGGCCCCACCTCCTGCCGCCAGCTCGTGCTGCCGTATCCGGTGATCGACAACGACGAGCTCGCCAAGATCATCCATATCAACGACGAGCACGACCTGCCCGGCTTCCACCCGCACGTGATCTCCGGCCTCTACCCGGTGGCGGGCGGCGGCCAGGCGCTGCTGACCCGTCTGAGGGAGATCAGGACCGAGGCGTCACGGGCGATCGCCGACGGCGCCCGGATCATCGTGCTGTCCGACCGCGGTTCCTCCGAGGCGCTCGCGCCGATCCCGTCGCTGCTGCTCACCGGCGCCGTGCACCACCACCTGATCCAGGAGAAGACCCGGACGAAGATCGGCCTGGTCATCGAGACCGGCGAGGCCCGCGAGTGCCACCACATGGCGCTGCTGATCGGCTACGGCGCGGGCGCGGTCAACCCGTACCTCGCCATCGAGACCGTCGAGGACCTCGTCGACACCGGTGTGCTGCCGATCGACAAGCGCAAGGCCGTGCGCAACCTCATCAAGGCCTACGGCAAGGGCGTCATCAAGGTCATGTCCAAGATGGGCGTGTCCACGGTCGCCTCCTACACCGGCGCGCAGATCTTCGAGGCGCTCGGGCTCAGCCAGGAGGTCGTCGACTCCTGCTTCACCGGCACCACCTCCCGGCTCGGCGGCGTCGGCTTCGACGTGCTGGCCCGCGAGACGGCCGAGCGGCACCGGCACGCCTACCCGCGCGCCGAGAACGCGCATCGGCGGCTGCAGGTCGGCGGCGAGTACCAGTGGCGGCGCGAGGGCGAGCCGCACCTGTTCAACCCCGAGACCGTCTTCAAGCTGCAGCACGCCACCAGGAGCCGCCGCTACGAGATCTTCAAGGAGTACACCGGCATGGTGGACTCCCAGTCCGAGCGGCTCATGACCCTGCGCGGCCTGTTCAAGCTCCGCAAGGGCGCCTCGATCCCGATCGAGGAGGTCGAGCCCGTCTCGGAGATCGTCAAGAGGTTCTCCACGGGCGCGATGTCGTACGGCTCGATCTCGATGGAGGCGCACGAGACGCTCGCCATCGCGATGAACCGGCTGGGCGCCAAGTCCAACACCGGTGAGGGCGGCGAGGACCCCGAGCGCCTCTACGACGCCACCCGCCGCAGCGCCATCAAGCAGGTGGCCTCCGGCCGGTTCGGGGTGACCTCCGAGTATCTGGTGAACGCCTCCGACCTGCAGATCAAGATGGCGCAGGGCGCCAAGCCCGGCGAGGGCGGCCAGCTGCCCGGCCACAAGGTCTATCCGTGGATCGCCAAGACCAGGCACTCCACGCCCGGTGTCGGCCTCATCTCGCCGCCGCCGCACCACGACATCTACTCGATCGAGGACCTGGCCCAGCTCATCCACGACCTGAAGAACTCCAACCCGGAGTCGAGGGTGCACGTGAAGCTGGTCGCCGAGGTCGGCGTCGGCACGGTCGCGGCCGGGGTGTCCAAGGCGCACGCCGACGTGGTGCTGATCTCCGGCCACGACGGCGGCACCGGCGCCTCGCCGCTCACCTCGCTCAAGCACGCCGGCGCGCCCTGGGAGCTCGGCCTGGCCGAGACGCAGCAGACGCTGCTGCTCAACAACCTGCGCGACCGCATCGTGGTGCAGGTCGACGGCCAGCTCAAGACCGGCCGCGACGTGGTCATCGCCGCGCTGCTCGGGGCCGAGGAGTACGGCTTCGCCACCGCGCCGCTGGTCGTGTCCGGCTGCGTGATGATGCGCGTCTGCCACCTCGACACCTGCCCGGTGGGCGTCGCCACGCAGAACCCCGAGCTGCGCAAGCGCTTCACCGGCAAGCCGGAGTTCGTGGTCAACTTCTTCGAGTTCATCGCCGAGGAGATCCGCGAGTACCTCGCCGAGCTGGGCTTCCGCACGCTGGACGAGGCGATCGGGCACGTCGAGATGCTCGACATGACCGCGGCCGAGAACCACTGGAAGGCCGGCGGGCTCGACCTGTCACCGATCCTGCACCGGCCGGAGCTCCCCGAGAGCACCCCGCTTCGGCGCACCGTCGAGCAGGACCACGGCCTGGGGCAGGCTCTGGACAACACGCTCATCCAGCTCGCCGAGGGGGCGCTCAACGAGGGCACCCCGGTGATGCTGGAGCTGCCCATCCGCAACGTGAACCGGACCGTCGGCACCATGCTCGGCTATCAGGTCACCAAGCGGTACGGCGGCGCGGGCCTGCCGGACAACACCATCGACATCTCCTTCACCGGCTCGGCAGGCAACTCCTTCGGCGCGTTCGTGCCCCGCGGCATCACGCTGCGGCTCGCCGGCGACGCCAACGACTATCTCGGCAAGGGCCTGTCCGGCGGCCGCATCACGCTGCGCCCGCACGACGAGGCGCCGCTGGACGGCCACATCATCGCCGGCAACGTCACCCTGTACGGGGCCACGTCCGGCGAGGTGTTCATCCGCGGGGTGGTCGGCGAGCGGTTCTGCGTCCGCAACTCCGGCGCCACCGCCGTCGTCGAGGGCGTCGGCGACCACGGCTGCGAGTACATGACCGGCGGCAAGGTGGTCGTGCTCGGCCCGACCGGCCGCAACTTCGCGGCGGGCATGTCCGGCGGCATCGCCTACCTGCTCGACCTCAGGGCCGAGCGGGTCAACCGGGAGATGGTCGCCCTGGAGGCGCTCACCGAGCAGGACGCGGAGTTCCTCAAGGAGGCCGTCGAGAAGCACTTCGCCGAGACCGGCTCCCCGGTGGCCAAGCAGCTGCTGGCCGACTGGGACGGCGCGCTCGCCAGATTCAGCAAGATCATGCCGACCGATTACAAGCGGGTCATGGAGGCCGCCGAGGCCGCCCGGATCGAAGGCAGGGACATCGACGAGGCCGTCATGGCGGCCGCGGTTCAGGGATAAGGGAGGCGTAACCGATGGCTGACCCCAAGGGTTTTCTCACGCACGACCGGGAGCTGCCGGCGCGCCGCCCCGTCGACGTCCGCATCGGCGACTGGCAGGAGGTCTATCAGGACTTCCCGCAGGAGAAGCTGACCAAGCAGGCGGCCCGCTGCATGGACTGCGGCATCCCGTTCTGCCACAACGGCTGCCCGCTGGGCAACCTCATCCCCGAGTGGAACGACCTGGTCCACCGCACCGACTGGCGGGAGGCGATCGAGCGGCTGCACGCCACGAACAACTTCCCGGAGTTCACCGGCAGGCTCTGCCCGGCTCCCTGCGAGGCGGCGTGCGTGCTCGGCATCAACTCCGATCCGGTGGCGATCAAGCGGGTCGAGGTCGAGATCATCGACCGCGCGTTCGCCGAGGGCTGGGTGACACCGCAGCCGCCGGCCCGCCGGACCGGCAAGCGGGTCGCGGTCGTCGGCTCCGGCCCGGCCGGGCTGGCCGCCGCCCAGCAGCTCACCAGGGCGGGCCACGACGTGGTGGTGTTCGAACGCGCCGACCGCGTCGGCGGCCTGCTGCGGTACGGCATCCCCGAGTTCAAGATGGAGAAGCGGCACATCGAGCGCCGCATCGAGCAGATGCGGGCCGAGGGCACCGAGTTCCGCACCGGCGTGGACGTCGGCGTCGACGTCACCGCCGCCGAGCTGCGCGCCGAGTTCGACGCCGTGGTGCTGTCGGGCGGCGCCACCGCGTGGCGCGACCTGCCGGTGGCGGGCCGCGGCCTCAAGGGCGTCTACCAGGCGATGGAGTATCTCCCCCTGTCCAACAAGGTGCAGGAGGGCGACTACGACACCCCGCCGGTCTCGGCCCAGGGCAAGCACGTGGTGGTGATCGGCGGCGGTGACACCGGCGCCGACTGCATCGGCACCGCGATCAGGCAGGGTGCGGCCTCGGTCACCCAGCTGGAGATCATGCCGCAGCCACCCGCCACCAGGTCCGCGAGCCAGCCGTGGCCCACCTACCCCATCCTGTTCAAGACGGAGAGCGCCCACGAGGAGCTCGCGGAGGGCGGCGGCGATCGCGTCTACGCGGTCTCCACGACCGAGTTCGTCGCCGACGCCGACGGCAACGTCCGGGCGCTGCGCCTGGTCGAGGTCGAGGGCCCGCAGAACGGCTTCAAGCCCGTCCCCGGCAGCGAGCGGGAGATCCCCGCCGAGCTGGTCACCCTGTCCATGGGCTTCCTCGGCCCGGAGAAGGGCGCCCTGCTGCAGGACCTGGCGGCGCTGGCCGGCGACGGCTTCTATGACGCGCGGGGCAACGTCTCGCGCGACAAGACGTACATGTCCAAGGTCGACGGCGTGTTCGTCGCCGGCGACATGGGGCGCGGGCAGTCGCTGATCGTGTGGGCGATCGCCGAGGGCCGCGCCGCGGCCAGCGGCGTGGACCGGTTCCTGACCGGCGAGACGGCGCTGCCGTACCCGATCCTGCCGACTGCGCGCCCGCTCGTCTGACCCCTCGCGGCGCCCGCCTTCCGGCGGGCGCCGCGAACGTCGGGCCGGTAGCACTCTCCGCCCATGACTGCATCCTGTCGGCTTTGCCATAGCCTGTCCGGCTACGACGGCGCAAAGTTGCATCACCCGATAAGTGTCGGGAAGATGCCTCTTTTGAGGGACTGCAGAGGATGGGGGAGTAATGCGGCGAATTGTCTCCTGTCTCGCGGCCATGGTCACGGCAGCCTCGCTGGCCGCCTGCGCGCCCGCCACCGCCCGGCAGGCCGCCCAGACCGCGTATCTGGTCTTCTACGCCAGCGGGAGGCAGGCCGACGCGCTCGACCTCATCGGTGACGCGGGCGGCACCGCCGTCCGCGCCGAGCCCAAGCTCGGCTACGTGCTCGCGCACGCGAGCGGCCCGGCCTTCGTCAAGGCCGTCGGCGCCGACCCGGCGGTCGTCGGCGTCTCGACCGACCGCCGGATCGGGTACGCCTCCGCCGCCCGGACCTTCCCCGACGCGGGCTCCTTCACCAGCGGCGGCAGGAGCGACCCGCTCACCGAACGCCAGTGGGACATGAAGATGATCGGCGCCGACCGGGCGCACGCCAAGGTCCCCGGAAGCAGGCAGGTGCTCGTCGGCGTCATCGACACCGGCATCGACGGCAAGCACCCCGACATCGCCCCGAACTTCAACCGCGAGCTCAGCCGCAACTTCGTCACCGACAGGCCGAAGGACGAGAACGGCGAGACGCTCGACGGCCCGTGCGAGGTCAGCGGCTGCAAGGACCCGGTCGACCAGGACGACGACGGCCACGGCACGCACGTCGCGAGCACCATCGCCTCCCCGGCCAACGGCGTCGGCGTCGTCGGCGTGGCGCCCGGAGTGCAACTCGTCAGCATCAGGGCCGGCCAGGACTCCGGCTTCTTCTTCCTCAAGGCCAGCCTCGACGCCCTCACCTACGCCGGCGACGCCGGCATCGACGTGGTGAACATGAGCTACTACGTCGACCCGTGGCTGTTCAACTGCCGGAACAACCCCTCCGACAGCGCCGAGGAGCGGCTCGAGCAGCGCGCCATCGTCACCGGCATGCAGCGGGCCCTGGACTACGCGCGCAAGAAGGGCGTCACCCTCATCTCCGCGCTCGGCAACGGCGGCACCGACCTCGGCTCACCCAAGCTGGACAAGGTCAGCCCCGGCTATCCGCGCGGCGAGGAACGGGTCCGCAAGGTCGACAACTCCTGCCTCAACGTGCCCGCCGAGTCCAGCGGCGTCATCTCCATCTCCTCCGTCGGCCCCTCCGGCCGCAAGGCCGTCTACAGCGACTACGGCCTCGAGCAGACCGACCTGGCCGCGCCCGGCGGCGACGCGCTGGACGGCAAGGCCGCCTCGCCCGCCCGCTCGATCCTGGCCGCCGCCCCCGAGGCCGTGCTGCGCGCCAAGGGCAGGATCGACAAGTCGGGCAAGCCCAGGGGCGCCGACGTGGTCCGCGACTGCACCAGCGGCACCTGCTCCTACTACCAGTATCTCGACGGCACCTCCATGGCCGCCCCGCACGCCACCGGGGTCGCCGCCATCCTGGTCAGCCGCTTCGGCAAGCCCGGCCCCGGAGGTCTCAGCCTCCCGCCGGCCACCGTCGAGGACTACCTCTACAGGACCGCCATGCGCAAGCCCTGCCCGGCTCCGCGCGCGTACGTCTACAAGGTCTACGGCGAGAAGACGACGCACGTCTGCGAAGGCGACGCCGCCAGGAACGGCTTCTTCGGCCGGGGTATCGTCGACGCCTACAAGGCGGCTACGTTCAAGCCATGATGTACCGCCTCCTCGCCGACGCGGCGATGGTGGCGCACTTCGTGTTTCTCGCCTATCTGGCCCTGGGCGGGTTCGTCGCCTGGCGCTGGAGGCGGACGATCTGGCTGCATCTCGCCGTCGTCGGGTGGGGGCTGCTGTCGGTGTTCGTCGGCGTCGAGTGCCCGCTGACGGTGCTCGAAGACTGGGCCAGGCGCGGCGCCGACATGCGGGGCCTGCCGGCCAGCGGCTTCATCGACCACTACATCGAAGGCGTCGTCTATCCAGATCAATACACTAACTTGGCACGTCTGGCCGTCGCCGTTGCCGTGCTGTTCTCCTATGTCGGGTACGTTCTGCGGCGTCAATGACTGCCAAGTGGTCTGTACCAATTAAGGTAGGACTCGTGACTCGTCGCGCGAAAATCGTCTGCACCCTAGGCCCAGCCACGTCCTCTCCTGAACGCCTGCGCGAGCTCATCGCCGCGGGCATGGACGTAGCACGGTTCAACCTCAGCCATGGCAATCATGACATGCACAGAGAGGTCTACGACCGGGTCAGGGAGGTGGCGGCAGACCTAGGCCGCGGCGTAGGCGTGCTCGCGGACCTGCAGGGCCCCAAGATCCGTGTCGGCAAGTTCGAGGAAGGGCCGGTCCGTCTCGGCTTCGGCGACGTCTTCACCATCACCGCCGAAGACGTTCCCGGCGACCGCGAGCAGGTCTCCACCACCTACAAGGGCCTGCCGGGCGACGTGCGCCCCGGCGACACGATCCTGGTCGACGACGGCCGCCTCGTCCTGGAGGCCACCCGGATCGACGGCGACCGCGTCATCACCCGCGTCGTCATCGGCGGCATGATCTCCGACAACAAGGGCCTCAACCTGCCCGGCATCAACGTCAGCGCCCCGGCGCTCACCGACAAGGACGAGGCCGACCTGCGCTGGGCGCTGCGCACCGGCTGCGACATGATCGCCCTGTCGTTCGTCCGCCGCCCCTCCGACGCCGACGTGGTGCGCAACATCATGGAGCAGGAGGCCGTGCGCCTCCCGCTGCTCGCCAAGATCGAGAAGCCGCAGGCCGTGGAGCGCCTCCCCGAGATCATCGAGGCCTTCGACGGCATCATGGTCGCCCGCGGCGACCTCGGCGTCGAGCTGCCGCTGGAGCAGGTCCCGATCGTCCAGCGCCGCATCATCTCGCTCTGCCGCGAGAAGGCCCGCCCGGTCATCGTCGCCACCCAGATGCTCGACTCGATGATGAGCGCCCCGCGCCCCACCCGGGCCGAGGCGTCCGACGTCGCCTACGCCGTCATGGACGGCGCCGACGCCGTCATGCTGTCGGGCGAGACCTCGGTCGGCAACTACCCGATCGAGTCGGTGGCCACCATGGACCGCATCGCCTGCGCGGCCGAGAAGTCCTACCTGCAGGCCACCCACACCCTCGAGCGCATGCCGGAGACCACGGGCGGCGCCATCGCCCGGGCGGCCGCCGAGGTCGGCGCCATCGTGGGCGCCAAGGCGCTGGTGGCGTTCACCATGTCCGGAGAGACGGCCCGCCGCCTGGCCCGCTACCGCTCGCCGATCCCGCTGCTGGCCTTCACCTCCTCCCCGCACGTGCGCGGCCAACTGTCGCTGACGTGGGGTGTGGAGACGTTCCAGGTGCCGTTCGTGCACCACACGGACGACATGGTCAGGCAGGTGGAGGCGTCGCTGCTGTCGCTCGGCCGCCTGGAGAAGGGGGACAAGGTGGTCATCGTCGCGGGCTCGCCTCCCGGCACCCACGGCTCCACCAACGCCCTGCGCGTCCACACCATCGGCTCCGCGGTGTCCCACGCGAACTGATCCGGGTGGAAGAAGGGCCGCACTCCGGGTGCGGCCCTCTCCGCTTCCGGCGCCTCTGTCAGAGGGTCAGTTCGCGTGCAGGGCCGAGTTGAGCTCGACGCCGCCGCCGTTGCGGGGAACGGCCTCGACCGCGCCGGTCTGGGAGTTGCGGCGCAGCAGAATCCCGTTCGAGCCCGACAGCTGCTTGGCCTTGACGACGCTCCCGTCGGGCAGGGCCACCTTGGTGCCCGCCGTGACGTAGAGCCCCGCCTCCACCACGCAGTCGTCGCCCAGGGAGATGCCGACGCCGGCGTTCGCGCCCACCAGGCAGCGCTCGCCGATCGAGATGACCTGCGTGCCGCCGCCCGACAGCGTGCCCATGATGGAGGCGCCGCCGCCCACGTCGGAGCCCTCGCCGACGACCACGCCGGCCGAGATCCTGCCCTCGACCATGGACGCGCCGAGCGTGCCGGCGTTGAAGTTGACGAAGCCCTCGTGCATGACCGTGGTGCCGCCGGCCAGGTGGGCGCCGAGCCGCACCCGGTCGGCGTCGGCGATGCGCACGCCCGTGGGCATCACGTAGTCGACCATCCGCGGGAACTTGTCCACGCCGTACACCGCGACCGCGCCCTCGCCGCGCAACCGCAGGCGCATCCGCGTCTGCTCGAAGCCGTCGACGGGGCACGGCCCGTAGCTGGTCCACACCACGTTGGCGAGCTTGCCGAAGATGCCGTCGAGGCTCAGTCCGTGTGGCTTCACCAGGCGGGTGGAGAGCAGGTGCAGCCGGAGGTAGGCGTCGTGGGCGTCGAGCGGCGCCTCGGAGAGCTTGGCGATGCCGGTGCGCACCGCCACCACCTCGACGCCCCTGGCCGGGTCGGGGCCGACCAGGGCGGCCAGTTCCCCGGCCTCCTCGGCGGCCAGCCGCTCGGTGCCGGTGACGGGCGGGTCGCCCAGCTCCGGCGCGGGAAACCAGGTGTCGAGTACGGTGCCGTCGGCGGCGATGGTGGCGAGCCCGACGCCGTAGGCGCCGGTCACGGTGGGATCGATAGCAGTCACGTGCCTCAAAATACCGCGATCCGCTCGCCGGCGTCCGAAGCCGCTGCTGGTCAGAGCACCCCGAGATCGGCCGACAGCCACCGCTGCGGCCGCATCCGAAACGTGACGAGCGCGTTGAGGTCCGACCCCTCCACGTATCCCGGCACCGCCTCGACCGGAAGGTAGCGCGAGGCGATCCGGGTCAGCTCCGCCAGCAGGGTGGGACCGGATCCGGTCACCGGCCCTTCGACCGAAACGTAACGGTAAGTCGGGCTTGTCCGCTGGACCAGCAGCGTGAGCCGTCCCGCCTTGGCGATCAGCCTGGCCTTCACCGAGTCCGCGCCCGTCAGGAACCGCACCTCGCCGCCGGGCTCGTAGTCGTACCAGATGGGCACGCTCAGCGGCGCCCGCTCCGGCCCGGCGTCCACGGCCACCGCGGCGATGTGCGGCTCGGCCAGGAACTTCGCCCGCTCTTCCGCGCTCAACCCCATCACGCCCACCTCCGAAGATCGCACCGTCATCGTGTACATCACCCGAGATCGGACGGCTACTCCACGCCGGGCCCGAACCGGTCGCCGTGAAGCGCACGGCTTACGCATTCTTCGCCCCGGCATGACCCGGTGCCTACCCGGGCGGCGGCGCTTCGACAGCGTACGGCGTGGCCTCACCTTGGTCCGGTATATGGGATTTTCGTGCTGGTTCGGGGGCCGCTCTGTACGGCGTCACCGGCCGGCTCTAACGTTCGGGCACATGAGAGATCTTCTGCCCTCCGCCTGGCTCGAACACCTGGAGAGGATCGGCCCTCAGGAGGTCGTCCTGCCGCCGGATCTCGCCGGAGAGCTCCTGCGCCTGACCGTGCCGCACGAGGACGTGGGCGGCGTCCTGGCGGGCGTGCCCAGGCCCGGTAGCGAGGCGTGGTGGCTGCTGGAGCGCTGCGTCGGCTCCCTCGTCTCCACCATGGGCGAGCTGGACGACCCGCCGCCGTTCCCGCCGCTGCCTGCGTCCGCCGATCCTTACTTCTACGTGTACGTGTTCCTCGCCGCCGCGCCGCACGTGCGGGCCTACCATCGCCGCCTGGGCGTCGCGGACGAGGTGTCCCGGCGCACCCTGGCCGATCTCGGCCGCAACATGGCCGTGCACCGCAGGAAGCACGGCACCGGAGGGGTGGACGCTCCGGTCTGGCTCACGCTGCACTTCCGCGGCCTGAACTACGACCTCGGGCGGTTGCAGTTCCAGCGTGCCCGGATCGGCACGCGTACCCACGAGGCGGTCACCGCCGCGGGCGTGAGCTGCGAGCCCGGCGACCCGGTGCTCTCCGTGCACATCCCGGACTTCCTCGGCCCCCTGACCCCCGCCGCCTGCGACGCGGCCTTCGCCCGTGCCAGGGAGTTCTTCCCCCGCCACTTCCCGCGAGAGGATCCGCGCGTCGCGGTCTGCCACTCCTGGCTGCTGGACGACCAACTGGCCGAGTATCTGCCGGAGGATTCGAACATCATCCGGTTTCAGCGCAGGTTCCGGCAGATCTACAAGGCAGAGGGCGACGGCGGCGTCATCTCGTTCGTCTTCGGGGCCGAGCGCGCCGAGCTGCCTCGCGGGACCACGCTGGAGCGTGCGATCGGTGATCACCTTCGTGCCGGCCGGTCCTGGCACGGCACGGCAGGCTGGCTGCTCCTGCGGGAGTCGTGACGACGTCCAGGGGGAGTGCCGGAAGCGGGATTCGAACCCGCACGCCCTTTCGAGCAGACGCTTTTGAGGCGTCAGTGTCTGCCATTCCACCATTCCGGCAATTTCCAGACTTGTCCGGAAATGCGCCGTACCTCGCCTCTGAAGTGAACCAGCGGAGGGCACCGGCGTGGATCTAATCTACCGGACATCGGTACTCTTGCGCTCGTGAGTACGCAGCGGCGAGTGGTGATCGCGGAAGACGAGGCACTGATCCGCCTCGACCTCAAGGAGATGCTCCAGGAAGACGGCTACATCGTCGTGGGGGAGGCGGGTGACGGCGAGACGGCGATCCGGCTCGCCACGGAGCTGCGGCCCGACCTCGTCATCCTCGACGTCAAGATGCCGATCCTCGACGGCATCTCGGCCGCCGAGCGGATCGTGTCAGAGCGGATCGCGCCGTGCCTGATCCTCACCGCGTTCTCCCAGCGTGACCTGGTCGAACGGGCCAGGGACGCGGGGGCGATGGCCTATCTGGTCAAGCCGTTCACCAAGGCCGATCTGGTGCCCGCGATCGAGATGGCGGTGAGCAGGCACGAGGAGATGGTGGCGCTCGCCTCCGAGGTGTCGAGCCTGTCGGAGCGGCTGGAGACGCGCAAGCTGGTCGAGCGGGCCAAGGGGCAGCTGATGTCCAAGCACGGGTGGAGCGAGCCCCAGGCCTTCCGGTGGATCCAAAAGGCGTCGATGGATCGCCGGTTGAGCATGCGCGAGGTTGCCCAGATCGTTATAGACGACGTAGCCGACCACGGCTAAACGGGCTTATATCAGCAAATTTCGCGTCATGGGTTGTGGTGCGGTCACGACTGGGCATCCAACCGGCTTCGGTGTCTTTCGCCAGAGGCGTCCCGGCAGATCCTGATGGGCGGACGGAAGGTCCGCTCATCACGAACGGAGACGCTTTCGATGATCCGCAATTCTCGTGTGCTGGCCGCCGCCACCGCGGCGTGCCTGGCGCTGGCGGCCTGTGGCGGCGGAGGCACGACCACCGCGCCGAGCGCCACGGGCTCCGCGTCCGCCCCGGCCACCGCGCAGGCGGCCAAGGGGGACGGCACGCTGACCATCGGCACGGTGCTGCCGCAGACGGGTTCGCTGGCCTACCTGGGGCCGCCGGAGTTCGCCGGAGTCGATCTGGCGATCAAGGAGATCAACGAGGCCGGCGGGGTGCTCGGCAAACCGGTGACCACGATCCACACCGATTCCGGTGACACGACCACGAACATCGCCTCGCAGTCGGTGGACAAGCTGCTGGCACAGAAGGCCGACGCGATCATAGGGGCCGCGTCGTCCTCGGTGTCGGAGTCGATCATCGACAAGGTGACCCGCGCGGGAGTCATCCAGTTCTCGCCCGCGAACACCTCCGACGAGTTCACCACCATCAAGGACGACGGGCTCTACTTCCGTACGGCTCCGCCGGACAAGTTGCAGGGGCGGGTCCTCGGCGACCTGGTGGTGGCCGACGGCAACGACACGGTCGGCATCCTGGCCATGCAGGACTCCTACGGGTCGGGCCTGGCCGACCAGCTAACGCAGACGGCCGAGGAGGGGGGCGCCGAGGTGGTCGAGCGGGTGGACTACGACCCGAAGGCGGCCGACTTCTCGGCGGACGTGGCGAAGATCAAGGCGGCGAACCCGAAGGGGATCGTGCTGATCGGCTTCGAGGAGACGTCCAAGGTGGTGCAGGAGCTGGTCAAGCAGGGGGTGTCGGCGGCCAAGCACAAGTGGTACATGGTCGACGGGAACATGTCGAACACCAACTTCCGGCAGGTTCCGAAGGGCACCCTGAAAGGGGTCAAGGGTACGATCCCGGGCGCCTCGGCGCCGGAGGCCTTCCAGAAGCGGCTGCTGGGCGTCGATCCGGAGCTGGAGGAGTACACCTACGCGGCGGAGGCGTACGACGCGGCGATGCTGATCGCGCTGGCCGCCGAGGCGGCGAAGGACGACGCGGGCGTGCCGGTGGCGGCCAAGCTGGGCGAGGTCAGCAAGGGCGGCGAGAAGTGCGAGGACTTCCAGGGGTGCGCCGAGTTGCTGAAGGCGGGCAAGGACATCGACTACGACGGCGTCAGCGGCCCGGTGGACTTCAACGACGCGGGTGACCCGTCGGTGGCGACGATCGGGGTCTACCAGTACGGCGCGGACAACACCTTCGACGCGGGGAAGGCGCTGGAGTACCGCAAGGGCAACATCGCCGGCTGAGCTATCGACGTCCGAAAGGCCTCGATCTGGGGCCTTTCGGACATCCGCGCCGTCAGCCGCCCAGGCCGCACGCGTCCAGCGCGTAGTCGATGAGGCGGTCCTGCACCGGCTTGGGCGGCGCGACGATGACCACGCGTTCCACGCCCCCGTCGACGCTGGCCCGGACGGGGAACTGGAACGCCTTCTTGGCCTCGGCGAAGGCGTGCGGGTCACAGCGGCCGGGGGTGAGCTCGATCGGCGCCTCCGCCCGCGACGCCTGCGCGCCCAGCTCCACCAGCGGGTTCGCCTTGCCCACCGGCGCGGCGATGTAGTGGGTGGTGCCGCCGATGGAGTGCACGGCGACGGTGCCCGGTCCGCGGCGGGTCAGCGTGAGGGTGCCGCGCATCGCCTCGCCCTCGCGCCGCCATCCGGGACCGAAGGAGATGTCGGCCGCCTGCTTGATCAGATATTCGGAGCACTCGTCGCGCACCAGCCTGGCCAGCAGCGGGTCCGGGTGCGGCACCTTGAACACGACCCGGCGCAGCGCCTGCTCGGAGCCGGTGCGCAGGTGGGCCACCACGGTGGCGGGCCGCACCTCCGGCAGGCCCTCGGGCGAGCAGACGGCCTTGCCGTAGGGGATGGGAAGGTCCGTCCTGTCGGTGCGCTGGATGGTCGTGTCGGCCTTCTGCGCCGGCAGTGTCTCGAACGACGGAGTGACGAGCTGGACGTCGGCGAAGTACACCGGTGTCCCGCTCGTGTTCCGGACGGCCACCTGCATCCCGTGGACGGGCTCGTCGGAGCGCCACTGGGCCAGGGAGACGGACAGGCCGGCCGGTGGATCACTCGACGGAGTGGCCTGCGGCGACGGGCCGCCGCAGCCGGACAGGAACCCTGCGAGGATGAGGTAGACCGAAACACGGCTCACCCGACGCACCATAGGCATGATCCGGCCGCCCTCGTAAGTTGAGGACTGGTTACGACTCAGCATCACAGTGCCGACAGTTCACCTGCATGACTGGCATGTACGTACAGGCATTTTGTACGTTTCCGTCATTCGATCGGGAACGCTCGGCGGTGCTGACGGATCCCGGCCTGGAATGAAGGAGATTACTTCATGATCCGCATTGCTCCCATGGGGCGGGCGCTAGCTGTCGTGGCTGTCACCGGCCTCGCCCTGACAGCTTGCGGTGGTGGCAGCGACACCGCCGCACCACCCTCGCCCTCGACCGCGTCATCTTCCGCGGCGGCCCCCGCGGCGGAGGGCGACGGCGTCCTCACCCTCGGCACGCTGCTGCCGCAGACCGGGTCGCTGGCTTTCCTCGGCCCGCCCGAGTTCGCCGGTGTGGACCTGGCGGTCAAGGAGATCAACGAGGCCGGCGGCGTGCTCGGCAAGCCGGTGGCGAAGATCCACACCGACTCGGGCGACACCACCACGAACATCGCCTCGCAGTCGGTGGACAAGCTGCTGGCGCAGAAGGCCGACGCCATCATCGGCGCGGCGTCCTCGTCGGTGTCCGAGTCCGTGATCGACAAGATCACGGGTGCCGGCGTGGTGCACTTCTCGCCCGCCAACACCTCCGACAAGTTCACCACCATCGCGGACAAGGGCCTCTACTTCCGCACCTCGCCCCCGGACAAGCTGCAGGGCCGGGTGCTCGGTGACCTGATCGTGGCCGACGGCAGCGACACGGTCGGCATCCTGGCCATGCAGGACTCCTACGGCACCGGCCTGGCCGACCAGGTCGCCAAGACCGTCCAGGACAGTGGCGGCGAAGTGGTCGAGCGCATCGACTACGACCCGAAGGCGGCCGACTTCTCCGCCGACGTGGCCAAGCTCAAGGCCAAGAGCCCCAAGGCCATCGTGCTCATCGGCTTCGAGGAGACCGCCAAGATCATCCAGGAGCTCGTCAAGCAGGGCCTGCCTGCTGACAAGCACAAATGGTACATGGTCGACGGCAACACCTCCAACACCAACTACGTCAAGATGCCCAAGGGCACCCTGAAGGGCGTCAAGGGCACCATCCCCGGCGCCGCCGCTCCGGAGGAGTTCCAGCAGAAGCTGCTCGGCATCGACCCCAAGCTCGAGGACTTCAGCTACGCCCCCGAGTCCTACGACGCCGCCAACCTGCTCGCGCTGGCCACCGAGGCCGCCAAGACCGACAACGGCACCGCGGTCGCGGCCAAGCTGGCCGAGGTCAGCAAGGGCGGCGAGAAGTGCAAGGACTTCAAGACCTGCGCCGAGCTGCTGAAGGCCGGCAAGGACATCGACTACGACGGCGTGAGCGGTCCGGTCGAGTTCAACGAGGCCGGTGACCCGGCGGTCGCCACCATCGGCATCTACCAGTACGGCGACGACAACAAGTACGCCACCAAGGCGCTCGAGTACCGCACCGGCAACATCGCCGGCTAGTCGCTCGTGAGCTGAACACCCGCGAAGGGCCCGGTCCTCCCCCCTGGGACCGGGCCCTTCGCATGCCCGCTACGCGCAGCCTGCCGTAATCTGCCCCGCCGCGGCCCTGTAGCGCCTGAGGAGGGCCACCTGGTCCTGCCTGGGCACATCGGCCCGGGACAGCTCCTCGGTGGCTGTCTGGACCGTACGGACGGCCGTGGACAGGGAGGCCGGCAGGCGGGAGCCGAACTGGAGCGTGATGCCGCGCACCTCGGCCAGCCGGCCGAGGACCGCGTCCTCGAAGTTCTGCCGCTCCTCGCGCCCCTCGGGCTCGAGCAGCAGGCCGGCGTAGCCGATGGCCGACACCACGCGCGCGCACGGGTCGTCGGCCGGGTCGCCGCCGGTGCTGTACGTGGCGTCGGCGGCGGGAGCCTGCTGGCAGGCGGTGAGGGCGGACAGCATGAGCGCGATTGCCACGAAGCGTTTCACATCGCTCATTAAAAAACGGAGAAGGGGCCCGCGGGGAGCCCCTTCTCCGTTTCTTGCGGGTACCGGTCAGGCCTTGGCCAGGGTGCCGAGGTAGAGCTCGATGACCTTGGGGTCCTGAGCGAGCTCGCTGCCGGTGCCGGTGTAGGCGTTGCGGCCCTGGTCGAGCACGTAACCCCGGTGGCAGATCTGCAGGCAGCGCCTGGCGTTCTGCTCCACCATGATCACGGTCACGCCGGCCTTGTTGATCTGCTGAGCCTGGATGAACACCAGGTCCTGCAGCTTCGGCGACAGACCCGCCGACGGCTCGTCCAGCAGCAGCACCGATGGCTCGGTCATGAGCGCCCTCGCCATCGCCACCATCTGCCGCTCGCCGCCCGACAGGGAGCCCGCGCGCTGCTTGCGCCGCTCCTTGAGGGCCGGGAACAGCTCGGCGACGAACTCGAAGCGCTCCTTGAACTTGCCGGGCACCTGGAAGGCGCCCATCTCGAGGTTCTCCTCGATGGTGAGGCTGGGGAAGACGTTGTTGGTCTGCGGGACGTAACCGACCCCCCGCGAGACCAGCTCGTGCGCCTTCATGTTCGTGATGTCCTCGCCCTTCAGCAGCACCGTGCCGCTGCGGATGTTGACCAGCCCGAACATGGCCTTGAGCAGGGTCGACTTACCGGCTCCGTTGGGGCCGATGATGCCGATCAGCTCACCGTCGCCCACGTAGAGGTCGGAGCCGTTGAGGATGTTCACGCCCGGCAGGTAGCCGGCGATCAGCTCGTCGCAGCGCAGGACGGCGTTCTCGGCGCCGGCCAGGTGCGCGCTGCGGTCGGTGACGGCCGCCTGGGATTCGGGCGTGGATTCAGGCGTGGATTCGGGGACGGCGTTCACTTCTGCGTCTCCTCCTCGATCTCGGCTTCGAGCGCCTGCTCGGCCTCCTGGAGCTGCTCCACGAGCTCACTCTCCGAGAGGGGCGCGTCGTGGTGGGCGCCCAGGTAGGCGTCGATGACCCGCTCGTCGGACATGATCGTGGCGGGCGGTCCCTCGGCGATCACATTGCCCTGGGCCATGACGATCACCCAGTCGCTGATGTCGCGCACCATGTCCATGTCGTGCTCGACGAACAGCACGGTCATGCCCTGCTCGCGCAGGTCCTTGACGTGGCCGAGCAGCGACTGGGTGAGGGCCGGGTTGACGCCGGCCATCGGCTCGTCGAGCATGACCAGCTCGGGCCGGACCATGAGCGCGCGGGCCATCTCCAGCAGCTTGCGCTGGCCGCCGGACAGCGATCCGGCGAAGTCCTCGCGCTTGGCGTCGAGCTTGAACCGGGCCAGCAACTCGTCGGCCCGCTCGGTGATCTCGTCCTCCTGGCCGCGCCACAGGCCGGGCACCAGAGCCCGCCAGAAGTTCTCGCCCTTCTGCGCCTGCGCGCCCAGCCGCATGTTCTCCAGCACCGTGAGCTTGGACAGCGCCTTGGTGAGCTGGAACGTGCGCACCATGCCCGCGCGGGCCACCTTGTGCGCCGGCACGCCGTTCATGGCGCGGCCGTTGAACGTCCACTGGCCGGAGTCGGCGGTGTCGAAGCCGGTCAGCTGGTTGAAGAAGGTGGTCTTGCCCGCCCCGTTGGGGCCGATCAGCGCGGTGATGGAGCCGCGCTGGACCTCGATGTGCCCGACCTCGACCGCGGTGAGGCCGCCGAAGCGGCGCACCACGTTGTCGACCACCAGGATCGGGTCGGGCTTGGGCACGCCGGGGTCGCGCGCGAGATCCTTGAACGCGGCCAGTGCGGCCGCTTTCTGATCCTTGACAGTGCTTTCAGCGTGCATCGAGTGCTATCTCCCTCTTGTCCCCGAAGATGCCCTGTGGTCGGTAGACGAGCAAGAGGATCAGTCCGAGCCCGACCAGCAGGAAGCGGAACGGGCCGACCTGGGTGGAGTCCATGAACGTGATGAGCCCGGACTCGACCGCCCCGCTGAGCACGCCGTTGACCAGCACCAGCAACACCCAGAAGATCATCGAACCGACGACGGGGCCGAACACCCGGGCGGCGCCGCCGAGGATCACGATCGTGTAGGCGAAGAAGGTCGTCTCGGTGCCGAAGATGTCGGGCTGGACCGAGGCGAAGGCCAGCCCGTAGATGAAGCCGCCGAGGCTGCCGATGACGCCGCCGAGGATCAGCGACTGCATCTTGTAGGAGAAGACGTTCTTGCCCAGGCTGCGCACCGCGTCCTCGTCCTCGCGGATCGCCTTGAGCACGCGGCCCCACGGGCTCTTCATGAGCAGGTAGACGATCAGGCAGGAGATGCCGACCAGGATCCAGCCGACGACGAGCACCCAGAGCAGCCGCTCGTTGAAGGTGAACCAGCCGAAGCCGTACGTCCCTGGCGGGAAGGGGTTCATCTCGTAGAAGCCGTCGGAGAAGCCGCGCCGGCCGTCGGAGCCGCCGAAGATGTCCTTGAACGCCACCGAGCGGAAGACGAGTCTGACGATCTCGGCCGCCGCGATGGTGACGATGGCCAGATAGTCGGCTCTCAGACGCAGTGTGGGAATGCCCAGCACGACGGCCAGCAGCACCGCGGCGGCCAGGCCGACCCCGATGCCGATCCAGAACGGCAGCCCGAGCACCGTGACGGTGACGGCCAGGCCGTAGCCGGCGACCGCGAGGAACGCCGACTGCCCGAAGTTGAGCAGACCGGTGTAACCGAAGTGGATGTTGATGCCGATCGCGGCGAGCGCGTACCAGACCGTCTCGACGCCGATGGCGGCCTTGACGGTGGTGGAGATGATTGTGGTCCAGTCCATGGTTCCCCCCGTCAGCCGATCCGCTCGCGGCGGCCCAGGATGCCCTGTGGCCGGAAGAGGAGCACGATGATGAGTACGGCCAGCGCGCCGACGCTCTTGAGCTCCGGCGGCACCCAGAGGGTGGACACCTGGATGAACAGGCCGACGATGATGGAGCCGACGAGCGCGCCGAACGCGGTGCCGAGCCCGCCGAGCGTGACGCCGGCGAAGATGAGCAGCAGGATGTCCTGGCCCATGGTGAACTTCAGGTTCTGCGACAGGCCGAGCATGATGCCGGCCAGCGCCGCGATGGCGCCGCCCATGGTCCAGATGATCCGGATGACCCGGTCGACGTTGATGCCGGAGGAGGCCGCGAGCGCCGGGTTGTCGGCGACCGCGCGGGCCGCCTTTCCGGTGCGGGTCCGCAGCAGCGCGATGCCGACCACGATCAGGACCAGCAGCTCGATGCCCATGGCGACGAAGTTCTTGGGCGCCGCGGAGATCGGGCCGACCTGGATGCCGGGCTGGGCGTTGTACTGGGCGAAGGACTCGCTCTGGCCGCCGAACAGGATGAGGAACAGATAGCGCAGGAACAGCGCCACGCCGATCGAGACGATCATCATGGCGATGATGCCGGTGCCCCGCCTGCGGAGCTGCCCCCAGAAGAACCTGTCCTGCGCGTAGCCCAGCCCGCCGGCCGCGATGACCGCGAGACAGGCCGCCGGGATGAGATGCAGCCCGATGCCGGTGTTGAAGCCGTAGGCGAGCAGCGCGCCGAGCGTGACGAGCTCGCCGTGGGCGAAGTTGGTCAGCCCGGTGGTGCCGTAGATGAGGGACAGACCGAGCGCGGCGAGCGCGATGATCAGCCCCAGATTCAGTCCCTCGAAGGTCAGCTGGGCCGCTCGCTGCCAGAACGCGCTCTGCGTGCCGCCGTCGTCCTGCGGCTGACCCGCCGCGGACTTGGCCTGCAGGGCGAACAGCACGGTGGCGGGGTTGCCCTCGTACACGGTGGGCGTGCGGACGTTGTTGCCCCCGCGGATCTCGACATCCTTGGGGAGGCTGCTGACATCCAGTGTGACCTTGTACGAGCCCGGCTTGTCGACCGGGACCTCCCAGGTGCCCTGGGCGTTACTGGTGACCTCTTGAACGGGTTGTCCGCTCTCGGTGGTCACGACGATTTTCACGCCGTTCACTGGCTGGCCTTGGAGTTTGAGTGAACCCCTCAAGCTCTGTTCCGGATCGGCCGCATGGGCCGGAGCGGCGAGCAAGAGTATGAGTCCACTCATGAAGGCCGTGAACGCGATCACGGCTCTGCGCAATGGTGCTCCCTCAGATAGGTCAAGGCGGGGTTGTGCCCCTCCATCTCGACACGCGGGCATCGCAGGCACAACTGGGATGCTGTGGCGGGAGCTTATTGTGGCCGCGCCCGGTTCAGGATCGTTCGTCACCAATTAGTGACATGTGTGTGTCACTGATGTGAGCAAACAAACACCAGGTCAGGGGCTAAGTGAGGGGTCACGCCTGGCGCCATGATTTAACTGAGTTCTTACAAGCGGGTGCTTGATCGTAACGAGCCCGCGGGGAGGCCTTTGGGACCATGTGAGGCCCGTGTCGCCTCACCGTTATCTACTCGGCCTCCCCGCGGGCTCTGCTGACCTACAACCGTAGCGAGCCATGGGCACCCTGTGCAAAGGGTGAGCGCCGGTTCAGCGGTCGCGCAGCATGCAGGTGAGGCGGGAGGTGCAGACGCGCCGCCCCTCCTCGTCGGTGATCTCGATCTCGTAGCTGGCCAGCGAGCGGCCGCCGTGCAACCGGGTGGCCACGCCCGTGACGTAACCCGACGTCGCCGAGCGGTGGTGGGTGGCGTTGATCTCGATGCCGACGGCGATCCGCTCGGGCCCCGCGTGGATCGCGGCGCCGGTCGAACCCAGCGTCTCGGCCAGCACGACCGACGCTCCACCGTGCAGCAGGCCGTACGGCTGCGTGTTGCCCGCCACCGGCATCCGGCCGACGACGCGCTCCGCGCCGGCCTCGAGGAACTCGATTCCCATCCGCTCGGCCAGCGTGCCCTCGTGCGCGGCCGCGAACTCGGCGGCGCCTGCGGGATTCAACTGCGTCAAGGGGACGCCTCCAGTCATTCGAGCTCGGGTTTTCTGTCGCAGTTGGAGACTAGGCTGCTCGTGTGCCGAAGAGTGAAGTGACCCCCAGCCGTCCGTGCCTGCTGCTGCTTGACGGACATTCCCTGGCTTACCGCGCCTTCTACGCGCTCAAGGACGCCAACCTCATGACCACCGACGGTCAGCACACCGAGGCGGTCTACGGGTTCACCTCGATGCTGACCAACATCCTGCGCGACGAGCGGCCGACCCATGTGGCGGTCGCCTTCGACCGCTCGGAGCCGACGTTCCGGCACGAGGAATACGCCGAGTACAAGGCCAACAGGAGCGAGACGCCCGAGGACTTCCGCGGCCAGATGCAGCTCATCTTCGAGCTGCTCGACACGCTGCGGGTGCCGCGGCTGTCCAAGGCGGGCTTCGAGGCCGACGACCTGATCGCCACCCTCGCCACCCGCGCCGACGCCGAGGGCATGAGCGTGCTCATCGTGACCGGCGACCGCGACGCGCTGCAGCTGGTCAACGACAACGTCACGGTCCTGATGACGCGGCGCGGCATCAGCGACATGACCCGGTTCACGCCCGATGCGGTCCAGGAGAAGTACGGCCTGACCCCGGAGCAGTATCCCGACTTCGCGGCGCTGCGCGGCGACCCGAGCGACAACCTGCTCAGCATCCCCAGCGTGGGGGAGAAGACCGCCGCCAAGTGGGTGCGCGAGTTCGGCTCGCTGACCGCGCTGGTCGACCGGGTGGACGAGGTCAAGGGCAAGGTCGGCGACAAGCTCCGCGAGCATGTCGCCCAGGTGCTGATGAACCGGCGCCTGACCGAGCTGCTGCGCGACGTGCCGCTGGAGGCCGACCTGGCCGAGCTCCAGCAGGGCGTCTGGGAGCGCGAAGAGGTCAACAAGCTGTTCGACACCCTGCAGATCCGCGGCGAGCTGCGCGAGCGGGTGTTCAAGGTGCTCGGCACCGGCGAGCAGGAGCCCGACCAGGGCTTCGAGGTCGAGACCGTCATCCTCGGCCCCGACCGGGTGGCCGGCTGGCTGGCCGCGCTGCCCGCGGGCCGCGCGGGGGTGGCCTTCAAGGGCGTCTACGGCAGCGGCACCGGCCGCATCGACTCCATCGCCATCGCCTCCGGCGGCACGGCGGCCCACATCGACCCGGTCAAGCTGACCGAGGCCGACGAGGCGGCCCTGCGCGCCTGGCTGGCAGACGAGTCCAAGCCGAAGGCCGTGCACGACGCCAAGGGGCCGATCCTGGCGCTGTGGGCGCAGGGCATGGAGCTGCGCGGCCTGACCTGCGACACCGCCCTGGCCGCCTATCTGGCGATGCCGGGCCAGCGCACGTTCACGCTGGAGGACCTCGCCCGGCGCTACCTCAACCGCGACCTGCGGGCCGAGGCCGAGCCTGACGGGCAGGCCACGCTGTTCGGCGACGACGAGGACGCCCCCGCCAAGGATCTGGCGCTGCGCGCCCACGCCGTGCGCGAGCTGGCCGAGGCCCTGGAGAGCTTCCTGGCCGGCCGGGGCGGCACCCAGCTCGTCGACGACCTGGAGCTGCCGCTGATCACCGTGCTGGCCGAGATGGAGCGCGCGGGCATCGCGGTCGACAGCGAATACTTCACCGGCCTGGAGGCCGAGTTCGGCGCGGCCGTCAAGCACGCGGTCGAGGAGGCGCACCGGTCGGTCGGCGAGCAGTTCAACCTCGGCTCTCCCAAGCAGCTGCAGGAGGTCCTGTTCGTCAAGCTCGGCCTGCCCAAGACGAAGAAGATCAAGACCGGCTACAGCACGGACGCCGACCAGCTCGCCTGGCTCGCCACCCAGAGCGAGCACGAGCTGCCGACGATCATGCTCCGCCACCGTGACCAGACCAAGTTGCGCACCACGGTCGAAGGCCTGATCAAGGAGATCGCCGACGACGGGCGCATCCACACCACCTTCAACCAGATCATCGCCGCGACGGGCCGCCTGTCGTCGGAGAAGCCCAACCTGCAGAACATCCCGATCCGCACCGCCGAGGGCCGCCGCATCCGGCAGGGCTTCGTCGTCGGCGAGGGCTACGAGACGCTGCTGACGGCCGACTACAGCCAGATCGAGCTGCGCATCATGGCCCACCTGTCGGGTGACGAGTCGCTGATCGAGGCCTTCGAGTCGGGTCACGACTTCCACCAGGCGACCGCGGCCCGGGTCTTCGACCTGCCGCCCGAGCAGATCGACGGCGAGCTGCGGGCCCGCATCAAGGCCATGAACTACGGCCTCGCCTACGGCCTGTCCGACTTCGGGCTGTCCGGCCAGCTCAACATCCCGGTGGCGGAGGCGCGGGCGCTCAAGGAGGAATACTTCACCGAGTTCGGCGGCGTCCGCGACTTCCTGCAGGAGATCGTGCGGCAGGCGCGCACCAACGGCTACACCGAGACCATGATGGGCCGCCGCCGCTACCTGCCGGACCTGACCAGCGACAACCGCCAGCGGCGCGAGATGGCCGAGCGGATGGCCCTCAACGCCCCCATCCAGGGCTCGGCCGCCGACATCATCAAGGTCGCGATGCTCCACGTGCGGCAGGCGCTGCGCGAGGAGGGGCTGGGCTCGCGGATGCTGTTGCAGGTCCACGACGAGCTGGTCTTCGAGGTGGCGCCCGGCGAGCTGGAGCAGCTACGGCAGCTCGTGACCGACCAGATGAACGCCGCCTACCACCTGCGGGTGCCGCTGGAGGTGTCCGTCGGCGTCGGCCGCACGTGGGAGGACGCCGGTCACTGAGCCCGTGCCGCCCCGCCATACCGCGCGTTTCGTCCGTGTACGGCGGGGCATAGCCACTTTTTCATGATCGGCCTGGTCTGTGGTGGGCACGCCGATGACGGGGTGGTTCTGCACTACCCTGTGGAGGAATTTTCCCCGAGTGGCACGGGAGTTTTGTGCGGTCGTCAGCGTCCCTCACGCGGATCATCGGCATAGCGAACGTCGTGGTCGTGCTCGTAGCGATCATCGGGCTCATGCTCGTGCCGTCCGCCGGTCCTGCGGCCGCCCCGCCGGGGGCCTCCGCCAGGGAACGATCCACCACCCAGCCGGCCCGGCCGACCCTGCGGCCCGACGAGGTGGGGCAGCCGCCGGGGGTCGTGGCCACGCCCGAGTTCGCCAAGCAGGTCAAGGCCAACGAGCTCGGCCTGGTCCCGGTGCTGATGTACCACCGCATCGCCAAGAAGCGGCGTGCCTCGATCGACCGCACGCCCGCGCAGCTGCGGCAGGAGTTCGAGAAGCTCGCCAAGCAGGGGTACGTGCCCATCAGCGCCAGGGAGTTCGCCACCGGCGACATCCGGGTGCCGGCGGGCCGGTTCCCTGTCGTGCTGACCTTCGACGACGGGCATCCCAGCCACTTCGCCCTCGACGCCGCAGGCAATCCCGCGCCCGGCACGGCCGTGGCGATCCTGTTACAGGTGGCCGCGAAGTATCCGGGCTTCCGGCCCGTCGCCACGTTCTGGGTCAACCACACCCCGTTCGGCCTGCAGACCGAGCAGGAGCAGGCGGCGGCCGTGCGGTGGCTGGTCGGCAACGGGTTCGAGGTGGCCAACCACACCTGGTCGCATCCCAACCTGAGGACGCTGCCGACGAAGAAGGTGCGCAAGCAGATCGCCAAGGTCGAGCGGCTCCTGCGCAAGCTGGGGGCCGGCTCGTCCGCGACCATGGCGCTGCCCTACGGGTCGATGCCGCGCTCGAAGAAGGCGGCACGCAGCGGCACCTGGGAAGGCGTGGATTACGATTTCGCGGGAGTTTTCCTCGCAGGGGCGGAGCCCTCGCTCTCGCCGTACGCCAGAAAGTTCGATCGCGGGGCGATCCAGCGGATCCAGAGCAACGGCAAGAAGGGCGAGTGCCGCAGATGGTGCTCGCAGTACTGGCTGGAGTGGCTGAACAAGCACCCTGGTGAGCGCTACGTCTCCGACGGTGACCCGGACCGGATCTCCGTCCCGGGCAGGCTCAGGGGTAATATCCAGGCCAAGCGCAAACCGCTGCTCAACGCCTACTAGGCGCGGCGGATGTGCCGGTCGGATTGACCCCGGGCCGATGGTCTCATATGCTGATCGCTGCGCTGTGGGCTCGCGCGCGCCTCAGACGGAGCGGGCTCGCGCTCGGTCACGTCGACGTCGTCATTCATCGGCTTGATGCGGAAGAGGGCCTGCCGCGCATCCGCCACATCGACATCCTGTCCGCGTTCGGAGCAATTCCACACATGACGTCCAGCACTGAGGCCACCTCGAGCACCCCGCAGGTAGCGGTCAACGACATCGGGTCCGAGGAAGCCTTCCTCGCAGCGATCGACGAGACCATCAAGTACTTCAACGACGGCGACATCGTCGAGGGCACCGTCGTCAAGGTCGATCGAGACGAGGTCCTTCTCGATATCGGCTACAAGACCGAGGGAGTCATTCCCTCGCGTGAGCTTTCGATCAAGCACGATGTCGACCCCGCGGACGTCGTGGAAGTCGGCGAGCACGTCGAAGCCCTGGTTCTCCAGAAGGAGGACAAGGAAGGGCGCTTGATCCTGTCCAAGAAGCGTGCTCAGTACGAGCGCGCCTGGGGCACGATCGAGAAGATCAAGGACGAGGACGGCATCGTCACCGGCACCGTCATCGAGGTCGTCAAGGGTGGACTCATCCTCGACATCGGCCTCCGTGGCTTCCTGCCGGCGTCCCTGGTCGAGATGCGCCGTGTCCGCGACCTGCAGCCGTACGTCGGCCGCGAGCTCGAGGCGAAGATCATCGAGCTCGACAAGAACCGCAACAACGTGGTTCTGTCGCGCCGCGCCTGGCTCGAGCAGACGCAGTCCGAGGTTCGCCAGACGTTCCTCAACACCCTGCAGAAGGGTCAGGTCCGCAAGGGCGTCGTCTCCTCGATCGTCAACTTCGGCGCCTTCGTGGACCTCGGCGGCGTCGACGGCCTGGTCCACGTGTCCGAGCTGTCCTGGAAGCACATCGATCACCCCTCCGAGGTCGTCGAAGTCGGCCAGGAGGTCACGGTCGAGGTCCTCGACGTGGACATGGAGCGCGAGCGCGTCTCCCTGTCGCTCAAGGCCACCCAGGAAGACCCGTGGCAGCAGTTCGCCCGCACCCACCAGATCGGCCAGGTCGTTCCGGGCCGCGTCACCAAGCTGGTGCCGTTCGGCGCGTTCGTCCGGGTCGAGGAGGGCATCGAGGGCCTGGTCCACATCTCCGAGCTGGCCGAGCGCCACGTGGAGATCCCGGAGCAGGTCGTCCAGGTCGGCGACGAGATCTTCGTGAAGATCATCGACATCGACCTCGACCGTCGCCGCATCAGCCTCTCGCTGAAGCAGGCCAACGAGGGTGTCGGCACCGAGGTCGAGTTCGACCCGACCCTCTACGGCATGGCTGCGACCTACGACGACCAGGGCAACTACATCTACCCGGAGGGCTTCGACCCGGAGACCGGGGAGTGGCTCGAGGGCTTCGACAAGCAGCGTGAGGAGTGGGAGCGGCAGTACGCCGAGGCTCAGACCCGCTTCGACGCTCACCGCAAGCAGATCGAGGAGGCGCGCAAGGCCGAGGCCGAAGCGGGCGAGGCGGCTCCTTCGACCTACAGCGGCGAGACGCAGGCTCCGTCCAGCAGCTCCTCGTCGGCTCCGGCCGCTGGTGCGCTGGCCTCGGACGAGGCTCTCGCGGCTCTGCGTGAGAAGCTCGCGGGCGGCCAGAGCTGACGCTCTGGTAGCCGGATCGTAGAAAGGCCCCGCACGGGTTCGTGCGGGGCCTTTCGCGTCCCCGCCGGCCAGTACGGACCGCGCCCGCGATCTGCCTGCCACGGCGGACTCGGTCCGGTCCGCCGGGTGAACGCGGAGAGGAAACCGGTCCGCGCGGTGGACACGGATCCGGTTCGGTCCGCGCGGTGAACGCGGAGAGGACTTCGGTTCGCGCGGCGGATGGTGGAGAAACTCCCATCAGCCTGAACCAATGCGGAAAGAAGTCTTCCGCATTGGCCGGCATGGTGGTCCACATGAAGCCCTTCAGCATCGACATCCCGCAGGCCGACCTCGACGATCTCCGCGACCGTATCCACCGCACCCGGTGGGCACGGCAGCTGCCGGGGGCGGGCTGGCAGCGCGGGGTGCCGGTGGCCTACCTGCGCGAGCTGGCCACATACTGGGCCGACGAGTTCGACTGGCGGGCACAGGAAGCGAAGCTGAACTCCTTCCCGCAGCTCACCACCGAGATCGACGGCCAGCGCATCCACTTCCTGCACGCGCGGTCGCCGGAGCCGCACGCCCTGCCGTTGATCATGACGCACAGCTGGCCGAACTCCGTCGCCGAGTTCCTCGACGTCATCGGGCCGCTCACCGACCCGCGGGCGCACGGCCTCGACCCGGCCACCGCCTTCCACGTGGTGGCTCCCTCCCTGCCCGGCTTCGGCTTCTCGCCGTTCCCCGAGCCCGCCGACGAGCGGCCGTGGAGCGTCTCCCGGGTGGCCGGCACCTGGGCGGAGCTGATGAGCAGGCTCGGCTACACCCGCTACGGCGCGCACGGCAACGACGCGGGCGCCCTGGTCACGCCCCAGCTGGCCGCGCTCGACAGCGACCACGTGATCGGCGCGCACATCACCGGAGGCCTCGGCATCCCCACCGGCGACCCCGCCGAGCTGGACGGCGCCACCGGCGAGGAGCTGGCGGAACTCGAGGAGGCGAGCGCGTGGATGACGGGCGGCAGCGGCTACGGCCCCTACCTCGCCGCCCGCCCGCAGACGCTCGGCCACGGTTTCACCGACTCGCCCGTCGCCCAGCTCGCCTACCTGGTCGAGCGGTTCCACGAGTTCGACGGCTGGCCCGGTGAGAAGCCGAAGCCGGCCGAGCCCATCTCCCGCGACCTGCTGCTCACCAACGCCTCCCTCTACTGGCTGACCGCCACCGGCGCCTCCTCCTCGTGGACCTACTACGAGGGCGCCGCCGGCATGCCCATCGACCAGGACGCCGTACCCACCGGGGTGTCGCACGGCGGGCCGGGGATCTTCCGCCGGATCGCCGAGCGCCGTAATCGCCTCGTGCACTGGGGCGGCCACTCCAGCCCCAGCCACATGGTGGCCATGGCCGCGCCGGACAGCCTGGTCACCGACCTCCGCGCGTTCTTCGCCCTGC
>NZ_JBAHWD010000119.1:0-1449 GCF_037044575.1 Nonomuraea sp. LPB2021202275-12-8
GGTCCGGCAGATGGCCACGATCGAGGCTCAGCGCGAGACGATCGCGAAGTTGGAAGCAACGGTGGAGCGGCTGACCGCCCGGGTCGCCGAGCTGGAACGCCGGCAGAACCGCAATTCGGGGAACTCCTCGTTACCGCCGTCCAGCGACACCTTCGTCCGTCCGGACAAGCAGCCGCCGGTCAAGAGCGGGCGGACGCGGGGGCGCCAGCCCGGCGCTCCGGGCAACGGCCTGGCCATGGCCGAGGTCCCCGACGAGGTCGCCGACCACCTCCCGGCGGCCTGCGGCGGATGCGGGAAACAGCTGTCGGTCACCGACAGCGTTGGCTACTCGCGCCGCCAGGTCCGCGACATTCCCCTGGTCACCGTGACGGTGACCGAGCACCGGGCGCATCGCTGCCGGTGCGACGGGTGCGGCGCTGTCACCGGCGCGGACATGCCCGGGCAGGTGGCGGGTGCGCCGTCGTCGTACGGGCCGAACCTGCGCGCACTCGCCGCCTATCTGTTGGTGTTCCAGCACGTGCCGGTGGAGCGCTGCGCCCAGTTGATCGCCGACGTCACCGGAGCCCGGGTCTCACCCGGCTGGGTGTCGTCGATCCTGGCCGAGGCCGCCACGCTGGTCGCCGGCAGCATCACGGTGATCCGCGCGCTGCTGACGCTCACGCATGTGCTGCACGTCGATGAGACCACCACCCGGATCGGGGCGGCGCGCCGCTGGCTGCACGTGGCCTGCACCACCACCCTGACCCTGCTCGGCCTGGGCGAACGCTCCCGGCAGGGCGCCAACTCCCTCGGCATCCTGCCCGAGTTCCGCGGGGTGCTGGTGCACGACTCGCTGTCGCTCTACAACGGCTACCCGCACGCTCGTCACCAACTGTGCGGGGCACATCTGATCAGGGAGCTGACCGCGGCGGCCGAGGATCATCCCGCTCAGCGGTGGCCGGCGCAGATCCGGTGGGCGCTGGCCGAGTTGAACAAGCAGACCATCAAGGCCCGCGAGAAGGGGCTGGCCGAGATCCCGCCCGAGCGGGCGCGGATCTACCTCGAATCCTTCCACCACGGGATCGCGGTCGGGCTGTCGCTGCATCCCCGCGCCCCTGGGCGGAAACAGTCCCCGGCCCGTAACCTGCTGGAACGCCTGCGGGACCGGGCTGATGAGGTGCTGCGCTTCGCCGACTTCCCCGGCTGGGTGCCCTTCACGAACAACACCGGGGAGCGCGCGCTGCGCCCGGTCAAGACGCAGGTGAAGATCTCCGGCTGCCATCAATCCGAAGACGGTGCCGCGCACTGGCTGACCGTCCGCTCCTACCTCGACAGCGCCCGCAAGCACGGGCTGAGCGCCTTCGAGGCGATCCACCGCGCCTTTACCGGCAACCTCTGGATGCCGCCGGTCGCACTCGACGCCTGATCAGCACGAATCACCCAACGTCACAGAACCTTCTGATTGCTTAC
>NZ_JBAHWD010000120.1:0-1406 GCF_037044575.1 Nonomuraea sp. LPB2021202275-12-8
TGAGATGTGATGCCGAGCCGATTGTGGTGAAGTGGATGATCCTATGCTGCCGAGAAAAGCCTCTAGCGAGTGTTGTGGCGGCCCGTACCCTAAACCGACTCAGGTGGTCAGGTAGAGAATACCAAGGCGATCGGGTGAACTGTGGTTAAGGAACTCGGCAAATTGCCCCCGTAACTTCGGGAGAAGGGGGACCTCTGCTGGTGATCAGGCTAGCTCTGTGAGCTGGTGGGGGTCGCAGTGGCCAGGGGGAAGCGACTGTTTACTAAAAACACAGGTCCGTGCGAAGTCGTAAGACGATGTATACGGACTGACGCCTGCCCGGTGCCGGAACGTTAAGGGGACCGCTTAGTGCACTTCGGTGTGCGAAGGTGAGAACTTAAGCGCCGGTAAACGGCGGTGGTAACTATAACCATCCTAAGGTAGCGAAATTCCTTGTCGGGTAAGTTCCGACCTGCACGAATGGCGTAACGACTTCCCCGCTGTCTCAACCACAGACCCGGCGAAATTGCACTACGAGTAAAGATGCTCGTTACGCGCAGCAGGACGGAAAGACCCCGGGACCTTCACTACAGCTTGACATTGGCGTTTGGAACGTCTTGTGTAGGATAGGTGGGAGACTAGGAAGCTCGGACGCTAGTTCGGGTGGAGTCATTGGTGAAATACCACTCTGGTCGTTTTGAACGTCTAACTCTGGTCCGTGATCCGGATCGGGGACAGTGTCTGGTGGGTAGTTTAACTGGGGCGGTTGCCTCCTAAAGAGTAACGGAGGCGCCCAAAGGTTCCCTCAGCCTGGTTGGCAATCAGGTGTCGAGTGTAAGTGCACAAGGGAGCTTGACTGTGAGACTGACGGGTCGAGCAGGAGCGAAAGCTGGGACTAGTGATCCGGCATCGGCATGTGGAAGCGGTGTCGCTCAACGGCTAAAAGGTACCCCGGGGATAACAGGCTGATCTTCCCCAAGAGTCCATATCGACGGGATGGTTTGGCACCTCGATGTCGGCTCGTCGCATCCTGGGGCTGGAGTAGGTCCCAAGGGTTGGGCTGTTCGCCCATTAAAGCGGTACGCGAGCTGGGTTTAGAACGTCGCGAGACAGTTCGGTCCCTATCCGCTGCGCGCGCAGGAGACTTGAAAGGAGCTGTCCCTAGTACGAGAGGACCGGGACGGACGAACCTCTGGTGTGCCAGTTGTACCGCCAGGTGCACGGCTGGTTGGCTACGTTCGGAAGGGATAACCGCTGAAAGCATCTAAGCGGGAAGCTCGCCTTGAGATGAGGTCTCCCACCACGAGAGTGGGTAAGGCTCCCGGTAGACGACCGGGTTGATAGGCCGGAGGTGGAAGCACGGCAACGTGTGGAGCTGACCGGTACTAATAGGCCGAGGACTTGACCACAAAGCATACTTTCCCCAC
>NZ_JBAHWD010000121.1:0-1393 GCF_037044575.1 Nonomuraea sp. LPB2021202275-12-8
GGGACTGTACGGTCACTGGTGTAACTCCTGATCAAGGAGAACACACCTGATGAGTAATGTGATCCAGGCATCGACGGAGATCGACCTGGAGGACGCCGCGGTGACGCGCAAGAAGCCCGAGAACTCGACGGATCGGGAGCTGGTGGCCAGGCTGGTCGATCAGGCCCGGGCGGAGGGCGTGGAACTGGTGGGTGAGAACGGGCTGCTGGGCCGGCTGACCAAGCTGGTGCTGGAGTCCGCGCTGGAAGGTGAGATCACCGACCATCTCGGCTATGACAAGCACCAGCGCTCCGGCGGCGAGACGACCAACAGCCGTAACGGCGCCCGCTCCAAGACGGTCATCACCGACGTCGGCCCGGTGGAGATCACCGTGCCCCGGGATCGGGACGGCAGCTTCGAGCCGAAGATCGTGCGTAAGCGGCAGCGGCGGCTGTCCGGTGTCGATGAAATGGTCATCTCGCTGGCCGCCAAGGGACTGACGACCGGGGAGATCTCCGCGCACCTGGCCGAGGTCTACGGTGCCGAGGTGTCCAAGCAGACCATCTCCACCATCACCGACAAGGTGCTGGAGGGCATGGCCGAGTGGCAGAACCGGCCGCTCGACCCCGCCTACCCGGTGATCTTCATCGACGCCATCCACGTGAAACTACGTGACGGCCAGGTCGCCAACCGGCCCATCTACGTGGCGCTGGCCGTCACCGTCGACGGCGAGCGCGACATCCTCGGCCTGTGGGCCGGCGACGGCGGCGAGGGCGCCAAGTTCTGGCTGCACGTGCTGACCGAGATCAAGAACCGCGGCGTGGCCGATGCACTGATGGTGGTCTGCGACGGCCTCAAAGGGCTGCCGCAGGCCATCGAGACCGTCTGGCCCCGGACGGTCGTCCAGACGTGCGTCGTTCACCTGCTGCGCGCTTCGTTCCGGTATGCCGCCCGCCAGCACTGGGACGCCATCGCCAAGGCGCTCAAGCCGGTTTACACCGCGCCGACCGAAGCGGCCGCGCTCGAGCGGTTCTACGAGTTCGCCGAGACGTGGGGTGGCAAGTATCCGGCGATCGTGAAGTTGTGGGAGGACGCCTGGGCCGAGTTCGTGCCCTTCCTCAACTTCGACCCCGAGATCCGCCGGGTGATCTGCTCGACCAACGCGATCGAGTCGGTCAACGCGCGGATCCGCCGGGCGGTCAAGGCCCGCGGCCACTTCCCGAACGAGCAGGCCGCGCTCAAGTGCGTCTACATGGCGATCATGAGCCTGGACCCGACCGGCAAGGGCCGCAAGCGTTGGATCATCCGCTGGAAGGCTGCCCTGAACGCCTTCGCCATCACCTTCGAAGGCCGCCTGACCCCGATCACCCGCTAATCAAGCAAAATCGAGATACACCACTGACTGGACACACCC
>NZ_JBAHWD010000122.1:0-1366 GCF_037044575.1 Nonomuraea sp. LPB2021202275-12-8
AAATGATCATGATGTCGCTTGGGCTGCCGATGGCGTGGGTAAGAGTGCGACGGTCGGCGGTCCCGCGTATCGGATGCCCTTGTCGGACGGACGCCGTTCACGGTAGCTGCTCTTGCGTGAGCGTTTGACGGCTCGCGGGTAGGAGCGGTGGCGGCGGTGCGGGTTGGTGTTGCGTCGGTGTGCGACCTGGTGGAGGGCCCGGGTCCAGGAGGCGTCGGGCGGCTCAGGGAAAAAAGGCCGCGCGGTCGGTGACCGAGCGGCGCACGATGCGGACGGTGCCCAGGAACTTGATCCGGTCGGGGTCGATCCCGGCCGTGGTGGCGGCGGTGCAGATCAGCGTGCATAACGCCCAGTGCGTGAGCAAGTAGGCCCAGATCTCCTGGTAGGCCAGTTCGGGGGTGCGGGAGCGCAGGATACGGCCCGGCCCGCGTAGGTGCGTCTTCAGCTGATCGATGCCGGTTTCGGCCTCCCAGCGATCGTGGTAGCAACGGGCCAGCTCTTCAGCGGTGGCCTCGGTCGGGTCCAGGATGCTGGTGATCAGGCGGATGTGCTCGCCCTTGCGGTCGGGCACGATGTAGTCGACCACCCGGACGATCACCGCGTCGTCGGGATCCAGGTCTCGGCCCTGGCGGGCAGCCTCGCGCAGCCGGTCCTTCTGCGAGCGGCGCAGGCCGGCGGGTTTGGTGATGACGGCGAGCCAGGACCCGTCCTCCAGATCGCGCAACCAGTACGGGCGCAGTCCGGCCTGGACCCGCCAGAGCAGGTGCGCGCCGCTGTGACGGGCCTGGTTCCAGGCGGGGAAGCTGTAGAAGCCGCGGTCGGCGGTGAGCAGCATCTCCTCGGTCAACTGCTGATAGAGGGAGAAGGCGAGGGTCTGCTCGCCGGCCCAGCAGCCCGCTACGTCGGCGGCCACGATGGCGTGGCTGGCGCACTCGCTGATGGCGACCACCCGGGCCTGTGGGAACGCGGTCTCGTACCCGCCCGCGCTGTCGCGGCCGAACTCGGCGACGTTGGCCTCGGTGTCGGGCAGGTCCAGGACGAACCCGTCGATCGCCATCACCCGCCGGCGGTTCAGCCACGCGCCCGGCGTCGACTCGGTTGCCGAGGGTCGGGCGATCTGCTGGAACACCTCTTTGACCGCCTCGGTTCCCAGCCGCTGGCGGGCTTGGGTGATCGCCCCACGGGTTGGCGCCTGCCAGCGCGTCCCCGGCATCAGGGCAAGCATGCCCGTCAGCTTCTCGGCGACCTCCTCGTAGTCGTCGTCGGGGTAGAGGCACAACGCGATCAGCAGGTAGACAACCACATGCGCGGGGAGCTTGCGAACGCGTCGCTCCCGGCATCCGTGCGTCGCGATGGCCGCGTCCAG
>NZ_JBAHWD010000123.1:0-1312 GCF_037044575.1 Nonomuraea sp. LPB2021202275-12-8
GGTGAAGTCAAGGGGTCGTCGCAACACTGATTGATCAACTGGCTGTTGCCAGGAGCTTGGTGAGACGCTCGGCTGGGGTTTCCCAGCCGAGCGTTTTGCGTGGCCGGCCGTTCAACCGGGCAGCGACGGCGGCGAGATGGCCGCTGCTGTGCACGGACAGGTCGGTCCCTTTGGGAAAGTATTGGCGGAGCAAGCCGTTGGTGTTCTCGTTACTGCCGCGCTGCCAGGGCGAGTGCGGGTCGCAGAAGTAGACCGGCAGCTCGGCGGCGATGGAGAACTGGTGGTGCAGGCCCATCTCGCTGCCTTGGTCCCAGGTCAGCGACCGCTTCAGTTCGGCTGGCAGGGTGGCCATCGTGGCGGCCAGGGCGTCCCGGACGGTCTCGGCGGTGCGGTCGTGTGGGAGGTGGACGAGCAGAACGTAGCGGGTGCTGCGCTCGACCAACGTCCCGATCTGGGACTTCTGGTCCTTGCCGATGATCAGATCGCCCTCCCAGTGGCCGGGCACGGCTCGTTCCTCGGCCTCGGCGGGGCGGTCGCTGATCATCACCATGGGCGCGACGAACCGAGGCTGGCGCTGGTCGGGACGGCGATGCGGTTTGCGGACGGTGCGGCCGGTCCGCAGCGCCCGGGTGAGCTCGCGGCGCAGTTCCCCGCGTCCTTGAACGTAGAGCGCCTGATAGATCGTCTCGTGCGACACTCGCATCTCCGGCCGGTCGGGAAACCGGATGCGCAGGATGTGCGCGATCTGCTCGGGGCTCCATTCCAGCTCCAGCCAGGATTGGACGGCCTCGCGCAGTTCCGGGTTGGCTCCTAACTTCCCCACTTTCGGTCGTGGACGCCGAGCGTCGGCGCGTGCCTGGGCCGCGTGGGGCCGGTAGTGCCACTGGCCTCGGGTGCCGTCGGTGCGGTTACGGGCGATCTCTCGGCTCACCGTGGAGGGGCTGCGACCCAGCTCGGCGGCGATGGTTCGGACAGAGGCCTTCTCCCGCAGCCGGTCAGCGATATGGATGCGCTCGTCCTCACGCAGGTAGCGGGAAGCCTCTTGGGCGGGCCGGGCCGCCCGCTCGGGTCGAGCGGGCGGCCGGAACCGGCCGGGACTGAAGCGCCCGTTACGCCACTCACGGCCGGTCCGCTCATTGACGCCGACCAGCCGTGAGGCTTCCTTGTTGCCATAGCCCTGAGCCATGAGCCGAAAGTATTCCTCCCGCTCAGCCCGGAGCTTCTTCGCCCCCTGCGCCTTGCGCACCTTGCGGATCTCGAAGTCCATCGCATCCCCTGAAGTGGGGTGTTGCAACGAACCCTAGAACCCAAG
>NZ_JBAHWD010000124.1:0-1258 GCF_037044575.1 Nonomuraea sp. LPB2021202275-12-8
AGGTCGACGCGCGGCCCAAGCTGCGCACGATGCCGCGTCCTGAACGACTCCCGCTGTCCTACGTCCAGCGCCGCATGTGGTTCGTCAACCAGACCAGCGACCAGGGGCAGGCCCATCACGTGCGCACCTGCCTGCGCCTCACCGGGCCGCTGGATCGCGGGGCGCTCGAAGCCGCCGTCGGCGACCTGGTCGACAGGCACGAGGTCCTGCGGACCCTGCTGCCCGAGCACGAGGGCCAGCCATACCAGCTGGTCCTCACCGGGGAGCAGGCGCGCCCCACGATCAGGTCCGTCACCGCGGCGCCGGGCGAGTTGCGCGAGGTGCTCGAGGAGGTCGCCCGTGCGCCGTTCGACCTCGTCACCGATCTGCCGCTGCGGGTCTTCCTGGCCGAGGTGGGCGTCGACGAGCACGTCCTGCTCCTGGTGGCGCATCACATCGCGTGCGACGGGTGGTCGATGGCGCCACTCGCGCGCGACCTGGCCACCGCCTACGAGGCGCGGCTCAGGAAGGACCTTCCGGGATGGGAACCGCTGGAGGTGCAGTACGCGGACTACACCCTGTGGATGCGGCAGCTGCTCGGGGACGAGGCCGATCAGGACAGCGTGATCGCGGGGCAGGTGGCGTACTGGCGGGAGACGCTGAGGGGCCTGCCCGACCAGCTCGAACTTCCGACGGACCGGCCGCGCCCACCGGTGGCCAGCCATCGCGGCGACACGATCCTGGTGAACGCCGACGCTGACCTGCACCGCGACCTGCTGGCGCTGGCTCAGCACCACCGCGCCAGCCTGTTCATGGTGGTCCAGGCCGCACTGGCCGCTCTGCTGAACCGGCTCGGCGCGGGGACCGACATCCCGGTCGGCACACCCGTCGCCGGCCGTACCGACGCGGCGCTCGACGACCTGGTCGGCTGCTTCATCAACCTCCTGGTCCTCCGCGCGGACGTGTCAGGCGAGCCCACCTTCGCCGAACTGCTCGATCGGGTTCGGCAGGCCGACCTGGCCGCCTTCAGCAACCAGGACCTGCCCTTCGAACGCCTCGTCGAGACGCTCAACCCGGCGCGGTCCCTCGCCCGGCATCCCCTGTTCCAGGTCCTGCTCGTCCACCAGAACAACACGAAGGCCGAGCTGGAGTTCGCCGGGCTCAGCGCGCGGACGGAGCCGGTCAGCGACCCCGTCGCCGAGTTCGACCTGACCCTGGACGTCCTCGAGAACCACGCCGCGGACGGCCGTCCCGACGGCATTCACTTCTGCTTCGAGTA
>NZ_JBAHWD010000125.1:0-1246 GCF_037044575.1 Nonomuraea sp. LPB2021202275-12-8
CTACATGCTTACCCCAGGACTACCATCGCCTGGGCTGGACTACCTTCCTGCGTCACCCCATCGCTTACCTACTACCCGATCGGATCGAGCGTTCACTCTGACCCCAAGCCCGAAGGCTTTAGGCGAGTTAAGGACTCTTAGCATCACGAGGTTCGATATGGGCGCGTTAAAGCGGGTACGGGAATATCAACCCGTTGTCCATCGACTACGCCTGTCGGCCTCGCCTTAGGTCCCGACTTACCCTGGGCGGATTAGCCTGGCCCAGGAACCCTTGGTCATCCGGCGCGAGGGTTTCTCACCCTCGATTCGCTACTCATGCCTGCATTCTCACTCGCACAGCCTCCACGACTAGATCACTCTGCCGCTTCACCGGCTGCACGACGCTCCCCTACCCACCAACAAGCCCCGAAAGACTCATCAGTGCCACGACTTCGGCGGTGTACTTGAGCCCCGCTACATTGTCGGCGCGGAATCACTTGACCAGTGAGCTATTACGCACTCTTTCAAGGGTGGCTGCTTCTAAGCCAACCTCCTGGTTGTCTCTGCGACTCCACATCCTTTCCCACTTAGCACACGCTTAGGGGCCTTAGTCGGTGATCTGGGCTGTTTCCCTCTCGACTACGAACCTTATCGCCCGCAGTCTCACTGCCACGCTCTCACTTACCGGCATTCGGAGTTTGGCTGACGTCAGTAACCTTGTCGGGCCCATTAGCCATCCAGTGCTCTACCTCCGGCAAGAAACACGTAACGCTGCACCTAAATGCATTTCGGGGAGAACCAGCTATCACGGAGTTTGATTGGCCTTTCACCCCTACACACAGGTCATCCCCCAGGTTTTCAACCCTGGTGGGTTCGGTCCTCCACCCAGTCTTACCTGAGCTTCAACCTGCCCATGCGTAGATCACTCCGCTTCGGGTCTACAGCATGCGACTCAAACGCCCTATTCAGACTCGCTTTCGCTACGGCTCCCCCACACGGGTTAACCTCGCCACACACCATAACTCGCAGGCTCATTCTTCAAAAGGCACGCAGTCACATCACACAAGGACCGAAATCCTCGTAAGCTCCTACGGCTTGTAGGCACACGGTTTCAGGTACTATTTCACAACCCCTCACCGGGGCACTTTTCACCTTTCCCTCACGGTACTCGTGCACTATCGGTCATCAGGGAGTATTTAGGCTTACCAGGTGGTCCTGGCAGATTCACACAGGATTTCTCGGGCCCCGTGCTACTTGGGATCCCCTC
>NZ_JBAHWD010000126.1:0-1121 GCF_037044575.1 Nonomuraea sp. LPB2021202275-12-8
GCCTCGATTCTTCAGTGGGCTGTGCTGTGTGAGTGGCGCCGCGGTTTGCCCGTAATGTCCCCGGTGCGGTTGGGGCGGGCCGTCGCATGACGCTGCGGGGGCGCGGGTTCCACGGGCCCGGATGAGGCTCCTTTCTGGATCGTGGCGGTCGGGTCCGGCTCTCAGGTGAGAGCGGGCAGGTCGGTGAGGCGCTGCCAGGCCATGGCGAGTGCTTGGGCCCAGGGCCAGGTGCGCTCGAGGCGTAGGTGGCGGCGGCGGGCGTGGTGGGCCAGGCGGGCGGGCAGGTGGTAGAGCCGGTAGCGCATGGTGTCCGGTTCGGCGTGGGTCAGGCCATCCTGGTCGTGCAGGGTCAGCAGGCGCAGCCAGCAGTCCAGGTCGTGGCCGAGGTTGGCGGCCAGGATCCAGCCGGAGTTGACGGTCCAGTCCTTGCTGGGCAGGTTGCGCAGGCCCATCGCTTTGTCGGCGCGGACGCGGTCTTCGACGACGGCGTGGGCGCGGGCCAGTGCGTCCAGCCATTGCGGGTGGTGGGAGCCGGCGATGCCCCACATGCGGCCGATGTTGGTGGCGATGACCGAGTACTTCCAGCCGGTCCGGGTTTCGAAGGCGGTGAGGTTCTTGCGGTGCCGGGCCGACGGGCGGACCCGGCGCACCAGCAGCCGCATGTTCTCCGGCCAGCCTTGGCGCTGGTTGAGGCCGGTGAGCTCGGCCACGTGGTAGCCGGGCTGCAGGTCGCCGTCCTGGCGCAGGGAGTCGGTCCAGGCGGTGGCGGGCAGCCGGGCGATGGCCTGCTCGTCGAGGTCGGTGATCATCCAGCCGACCAGATACCGCACCGTGCGGCGGGCGGTGTTCAGCCCTTCCAGGTGGAGGAGCAGATCGTGGGTGGCGCCCGCACCGTCCACCCGGACCAGGATCTTGGCCTGACAGGAATTCGGGATCTGAGCCAGCGCCTCACGCAGCACCCGCAGGTGGTCGGCGACGGTGTTGCTGCCCGCATTGCCGGGGCGCAGCAGCATCGCCAGCGACTCTTGGGTGTTGGCACACCAGCAGGCCAGCGGGTGAAATCCGTAGGTTTTCTTGAACGTGACCGCTGCGCCGTTCTTGTCGGAGGCGGCGGTGATGAT
>NZ_JBAHWD010000127.1:0-1028 GCF_037044575.1 Nonomuraea sp. LPB2021202275-12-8
CCGGCGAGCGCAAACGCTTCTCCTCCGCCATCCTGCCGCCGTGGTGCCGTAAGACCCCCAAGGTGACCGAGGTGCTGCCGCTGCTGTATCTGCACGGGCTGTCCTCGGGGGACTTCGTGCCCGCGTTGGGGCAGTTCCTGGGGTCGGCGGCCGGCCTGTCGGCGCCGGTGATCACGAAGCTGACCGAGCAGTGGAAGGCGGAGCAGCGTGCCTTCGCAGGCCGTGATCTGTCGAGCGTTGACTACGTCTATCTGTGGGCCGACGGCATTCACGTCAACGTCCGTCTGGAGGAGCAGCGGTTGTGCCTGCTGGTGCTGATCGGGGTGCGTGCCGATGGGCGTAAGGAGCTGATCGCGCTGGCCGACGGCTACCGCGAGTCCACCGAGTCGTGGGCCGATCTGCTGCGTGACTGCGCGCGGCGGGGGATGCGGGCGCCGGTGCTGGCCGTCGGCGATGGTGCGCTCGGGTTCTGGGGCGCGCTGGGTGAGGTGTTTCCGCAGGCCAGAGCGCAGAGGTGCTGGTTTCACAAGATCGCCAATGTGCTGGGGGCGCTACCGAAGTCAGCGCATCCGGCCGCCAAGAAGGCACTAGCGGAGATCTGGAACGCCGAGGACAAGGACCACGCCCTGAAGGCGGTGAAGGCCTTCCAATCGGCTTACGGCGCCAAGTATGGCAAGGCCGTGGCCAAGATCACCGACGGCCTGGACGAACTTCTCGCGTTCTACGACTTCCCGGCCGAGCACTGGATCCACCTGCGCACGACCAACCCCATCGAGTCGACGTTCGCCACGGTCCGGCACCGCACCAAGATCACCAAGGGCCCGGGCTCGCGGGCGGCCGGACTCGCGATGGCGTTCAAGCTGATCGAGTCAGCCCAGTCTCGCTGGCGCGCGGTCAACGCTCCGCATCTCGTCGCTCTGGTCCGCGCTGGGGCGACATTCGTCAACGGCAAACTCGTCGAACGCCCTGAGGGGCAACCTTCATCGGCAGCCGCTTAAGAACTTGATCCACAGGTCTTGACGATTGCT
>NZ_JBAHWD010000128.1:0-1012 GCF_037044575.1 Nonomuraea sp. LPB2021202275-12-8
TGAGGTGATCTCAGAGAAATAAATCGGGACGATGAGGAATGTTTGGGACGCCTGTGGTGGCGTTTCGGGCCTTTCGGGAGGAGTCGTCGAAGGCCGGAGAAGGACGTGGAGCCTCCGGTAGATGAGTTCTCACCACAAGAAAGCACAACCGCCGGAAGGCTCCACGTGATTGCTCATCGTGCCACGCTCGACGTCTCCCGCGCGCTGATTCACCACGTCGCCCGGTCATTGCGGGACGAACGACGGCGAGTGGGCACTCCCAAGGGCAGTCGCGCGCTGACTCCGTTCTGGCAAGCGGTGCTGATCCTGCGCTGGTTCCGGGGCGAGCACGACATCCCCAAACTCGGCCGCGACCATCGCGTCTCCCGAGCCACGGCCTACCGCTACATTGCCGAGGGGATCGACATTCTGGCAGCTCAAGCCCCTAATCTGCACGAGGCGCTGGACCGTGCTCAGGCAGATGGGCTGGCCTATGTGATCCTGGACGGCACCCTGATTCCCATCGATCGTTGCGCCGAGCAGACCGTCAGCGTCAAGGGCGAACCCATCGACGCCTGGTACTCCGGCAAAGCCCACCAGCACGCCGGCAACCTGCAGGCCCTATCGGCCCCCGGCGGACTGCCGCTGTGGATCGCCGAGGTCGAGCCCGGCTCCGTCCACGATCTGACCGCCGCCCGCACACAGGTGCTGGGCGCGCTGTACGCCGCAGCCGCGGCCGGACTGCCCACCCTCGCCGACAGCGGCTACGACGGCGCCGGAATCGGCGTTCACACGCCGATCAGGCAACCCGAAGGAAACCAGATCCTCAGCCCGGACAACCGCACCTACAACCAGCTCCTACGCGCCCTGCGCTGTCTCGGCGAACGCGGATTCGCCCTGCTCAAAGGCCGCTGGCGGGTCCTCCAGCACATCACCGTCAGCCCCAGCAGAATCGGCGACATCGCCCGCGCAGCACTCGTCCTCACCCATTTCGAGCATGACTATCTACCGGCAATTGGCTGAGATCACGTCA